>JBHIEA010000013.1:0-19218 GCA_046760365.1 bacterium | reverse complement strand
CCATCTTAATTACCTGAGATAAGAAGGTATCCTTTCCTACTTTGGTTGCCTTCACCTTTAATAGACCCTGCTGGTTTACCGTAGCTCCAATAGCCTCATCGCCGGCCCTCTTCTTAACCGGCATGGACTCTCCCGTAGCCATAGATTCATCTATGGCGCTCTCACCTTCTGTTATCTCTCCGTCAGTGGGGATCTTCTCGCCGGGACGTACCACCATCACATCCCCCACCTTGACCTCCTCAATAGGCATCTCCTTTTCCTTACCATCTGCCAGAATCCGAGCAGTCTTTGCTCCTAATTCCAGGAGCTTCTTAATAGCTTGCGAGGCTCTCCCCTTAGCCATCGTTTCTACGTATCTTCCCGTTAAGTGGAAGGCAAAAATCATTGCCGCTACCCCAGCATAGTTGGCTATCGGAAAGGAAAGGGTAGCAAAACCGGTGGCATAGGATGCCGTCGTGCCCATAGTGATAAGGACATCCATATTAGCGCTTTTGTGGGAGATGGAGGTTGCCGCAGAACGGAGAGTGGGCCAGCCCAGCCAGAACATGACCGGGGTGGCTAACGCGATCATTCCCAGATCATAAATTAATCTAGAGGGCCAGGCCCTGCCCATGATCATCTCCGGGATCATCCAAGCAATAATGGGGACCGTAAAACCCCAGGTCCATAGCATTCGTGATCGGGCCTCGGCTATCTTTCTTTCCTCCTCGTCCACCTCTTCCTCTTTTGTGGCTTGCCGACCCATTACTTGATAACCGGTTTGCTCTATCACCTGCCTTATCTTTTCTGGAGTAACCCGGCTGGGATCATAAGAGATAGCTGCTTTCTCCGTAGCAAAGTTAACGTTAGCTTCCAGTATTCCCCCGCTTTTTTTTAAGGCTTTCTCGATGGTCTGACTACAGGAAGCGCAGCTCATCCCTCCGATCTTTAGAGTTAGCCTCTCGGTTTTCTGGACTACATCGTAACCGACTTGTCTTACTGCCTCAATCAACTGGTTATAGCTGATTATCTGGGGGTCGAAGTCTACATAAGCTTTCTCCGAGGCAAAGTTAACATTGGTCGAGTGCACCCCTTTCTTTTTCTTTAGATTGCGCTCAATAGCCTGGGCACAAGAAGTACAGGTCATGCCCTTGATTGGTAAATCAACTTTCCTACTGGCCATTCTAACCTCCTTTCCTTGGATTAAAGAATCTTTTTAACTCGCATTCTTCTTGCTAAACGAAATTTATTTTTCTCTTTTCAAAAATTCAGAAGTTGTAGCCAGATCGATTATCTAACCGCAGCAGCCGCCGCTTTTCTCCTCCATCTTCATGTACTTCATGGGGTCCTGGTCAAATTTCTCCTTGCAGGCCCCAGAACAAAAGTAAAAAGTCTTCCCCATATGCTGGGAAGTTGCCGGGGCCTTTTTCTTGGCAACCTTCATCCCACATACCGGATCTTTTACTTTGCCGAACATTTATCTCACCTCTTTCTCTTTTAGACCCAAATTTCAAAATCGTTTTGCAAAGTCATCCAATGAATTTATAGATCGTCTCCATCAGCTCTTCCACGATGGGACCACCTCCATCGGATTTGATGGCATCAGTTACGCAGCTTTCAATATGGCGCTGCATGACCTTGAGGCTTACCTGATCCAGGGCCCTCTGAGCTGCGGTAACCTGATTGATGATGTCAATGCAGTACCTTTCTTTCTCCACCATCCTCTGGATTCCCCTGATCTGTCCCTCAATTTTTCTTAATCGAGGGAGAACATCTTTTTTGGTTTCCTCGTTAATCATCGGTTTACCCCTCCTTAGACCTTTCTTTGACCTTAGCAAATACTTATCTTACCTTCTTTTTCGAAGACCGTTTCACTTTCCACCTAAATTTTTGGCCTATTCACATCCTAATTGCCCTAATGGCAGGTCTTGGGTCTACCATCACTTGCTTCGGCAAGACTTTGCAAGAAACTCTTTTTCTTCTTTCCCCGAAGGAATCGGTGAGGGTCTTCCTCAAAAGTCGCCTTGCAGGCAGCAGAGTCAAAGTAAAAGACTCGTGAGTTATACGACAACTTATAGGGGGTCGATTTTTTAACTTTAGCCTTGCAGACAGGGTCTTTCGTAGTTCCCAACATCTTTTACACCTCCCCAAGAAAATTGCAGACTCTGAGGCCGAGACCGAAGGTCTAAGCCCAGGCTTTAGTAGTGCTTTTGCCTATATTAGGAAGAAAGCCCGGGGTTTTTGCTTTATACCTCAAGTATCTTTCCCCGAACTGCTGTAGCATGTCGGCATCCTCTTTCTTAGCTAGGCGAACATAGACTCCCAGTAATATGGGAAACATAATTAGGGTAGGAAGGGTGGGCCAATGGATAAGCATGCCCCCAATAATCAAGATAAGTCCTAAATACTGGGGATGGCGAATATACCGGTAGACTCCATCGGTAACTAGATCCCCGCCGGCTCGGTGGATTTTCCACCAACCAATGCCAATTAAGATCATGCCCACCAACATCACTGATCCGCCAATTGTCATCTCCCCCATAGCCCACTCATCCCCTAGGCCCAATAGCGATGCCCAGAGATGTCCTTTAAAATGAAGAAAGGGGATCTTGATGCCAAAGAATGAGGAGAGAATATAGATAGTAAGGGGAAAGCCGTACATCTCTGTATATAAGGCAATGATGAAAGCTTCAAAAAGCCCCAAGGAACGCCATTCCCTTTTCTTGGCAGGTACAAGGAAAGATGCCACAAAAACGGTGAAAAAGAAAATGCTGAAAATTACCATCGGCCACATACCATAACCGTGCTCGCTATTTTCCATCATCTCGTCCTTATTATTCTCGCTTACTGATTTAGATTTTTATAGTCTTTAAAGGCTCACCCTCTTTTCAGCCCCCAACCTTCTTTCCTGGCTCAATGGCAAATCCTGGGTGTCTTCGGGGCCAATTTCCGAAAGGGAGTTTCTTTTTGTCACCGAAAGTCTTGGATTCTTTTTCAAAAGTAACCGTACCAAAACGAAAGGCAAAATAGAAGACTCTTTTGCGAACAGAATACGATTCTCAGTCTTGGCATTAAAGCTTATACCATGTACCTGTATATAGTATATAACTTTTTAAAAAAATGTCAAGTCCCCTTCTCCTCAAAACTAAATACGGACATTACCCTTGCTTCAGTCAAGTCCAGATTCCAGGCCGTAGATAAACTCGTAGTGCCGCAGAGGTTGGGGGCGAGAAAGTCTAACAAAGATTTCCCTTTTATCCGCTGTTGTGCGAGTGCGATAGCATCGAGTGAGCGATAGCGAACGAGAGTTCACGGAGCCTGCGTCCAATGAGTCTTTGGTTTTTTCTTTTATGTTGTTGCCTATTTTAGATTGTTTGATATTCTTACATATTTTCCCCATGCCCAATTGGCAACAGCCTTTATGCCCAATAATCTTGCTATCAAATTTAATTTCCAGTTGGCTAATGTCTGCAACTTGTTTTGGGTTTTTAATAACCAATCATAATGTCTTTCACATCGCAATATTATTTCTTTATACTCTCTTTGACCTTGTTCAAGAGAAGTCTCACCCTCAAGTATTCTTTGAATTATTTCTCCACAACTTAAACCAGAATATACACTTCTTCTAATACCCTCCCCCGTTAAAGGCAATGTTTGACTAGCAGCACAGCCAGTAACAAAAATATTTTTTACGATAGGATTTTTTAGATGATAGCAAAAATATCCTCCATGAATTTTATCAACTTTTAGCTTATAAACTTTTAAGAATTTTTTTAAGTTATTAAGAATAGTTGTATTGCCCACATAACTACCAACACCGAATCTTGCTGTTTTTTTGCAGGGGAAAAGCCATGCAACACCATTTTCAATGATATTTGGGTTCATAAAAAATCTAAGTTTATTGTCGTTATATGGCACTTCTGTTTCAATACCAAAACTAAGCATCCTTCTATTAACATAGTTCTCTTTTAAAGAAGAAGCTAGAACAGCCCCCGACCCCGTATAGTCACCAAGAATATCTGCTTCAAAATTATCTTTGCTGGTAATAACTTTTCCATTTTTTACTCCCCTGACATCCACTTTTAAAAATTCTGCGGTGGTTTTTTCAGCAAGCAATGTACAAAACTTTTGATAGTCTATTGTGCAAAATGGTTCGGGTAAGGGAATGTCTATTCCTTTATTCTCTGTATGAAGAGTCGCAACATCAAAAGTTCTTAGTATGGACTTTTCACATCCGATATCTTTCACCATTTTTACAGTTGTACCACAGGCAGAATTTTGATGAGCACCTATATCATTTCTATCGATTAGCAAAACATCGCCATTAATTTTACTCGCAACTGCCAATCCTGCAAAGCTTGCTCCTGCTATTATTACATGGTATTTTTGCATTTTAAACTTGCCGTATCATACGCCAGATTTAGATGTACAGGGTTTAATAATCTTTTTCTTTTGAGGCGAAACGGAGTAAATTTCGTATAACGTTCTGCGGACATACCAAGTCCCGACCGAAGCGAGGGGTTTGAAGGTAGCCAAATGCAAAACTGTATATCTGCTATTATACGCCGTTGGCTTGTTAATCAATCTCTCTGAATGTTTCCTTGATTCTATTTTTAATTTCATCTCTTGCCTCTCTGAATACAGACATTATTTCTTCTTCACTCCCAGTAGCGCTGGCCGGGTCAATAAAATTCCACTGAAGGTGTTTGGCTCCTCCAGAGAAAAATGGACAACTTTCCTTTGCACTGTCGCATACTGTAATCACATAATCAAACCTCTCACCCAGAAATCTCTCGACAGGCTTTGACTTATGTTTGGAAATATCTATGCCAACTTCAGCCATACATTTTATGGCGTAAGGGCTCACCTCCGAGGGTTTGATTCCAGCGCTGAATACCTCAAACTTATCTCCATGGAGTTGTCTTAAAATGCGCTCTGCTATCTGAGAACGACAGGAATTATGTGTACAAAGGAATAAAACCCTTTTCACAGATTCCCCTTAGTTTCAGCACTCACATAACAAGGTTTACAATGAGGTAAATCTAATTGGCAGTGTTTGAATAGATTGCAGGTTCTCTTACAAACGGAAACCAGGGTAAGCATTATAGGGACCTCAATCAACGGACCGACCACAGTGGCCAAAGCCGCACCCGACCCTATGCCAAATAACATTATTGCGGTGGCAATGGAGACCTCAAATATCGGCTTAGGTGTTTTGCCCGCTCCGATCACGGCTCCAAAATCTATTCTTAACATAATTGGATATATCATAAAGAACAAAGCGATGGCTATCGGTATCCAAACATCAGCTACGGTAAAACGAAGGATTAATGCGCCGATCTGGAAAAAAATCCTCCCCGCTATTATCCCTATTCCCATGGATAGAAAGACCCGCAGAGTCAGATACCTTTCAAAAAAGCTTAGCTTTTCTTTGTGCTTGGGCATACTTATCTCCTATTCTTTGAGTAGATTCCTTACGGATAGGTTTCCGAGCCAATGGCTTACAAGGTCTAGCCGATAAGAGGGAAAGAAGCTGTTAAAATCAAGAAATAATTGGTCAACAAGAGAGTCCCTGCTCCCGAGGCCATAAGGAAAGATACATTTTCATTCCCTTAAACTCCTTACCTCCCTGCTAATCTTATTACCATTTATTTTAATTCAACATTTACGAACTAATTAAGTATTGCTCTTGCGGCTATCTCTGCTCCCTGGGTTAGCTCCGTGGGAAGTACTTGATCTGGTTGTCGTGGCTGATTCACTTTGTCGAGTATCATCTCTGCCAATCTTCTCGGTTTAATACTACGAGGAACAACGGTAATATTTTCTCTTTTCTGAAAGCGCCTGGCCAGGTTTAATTGCTCATAGTGTTTGCCAATGGGAGCAATTATAGATGGTATATTTAGCCATGCTATCTCTTCCAGGGTACTTAGACCAGTCTGAGAGATTACGCAATCGGCAATGGATAGATGCTCATCTAGGTTATGAACATAGCCATATTTCTTAATCTCTGGATGAACCTTTATTTCTGCAGGATCTATTCTGGGACCACACACTAAAACTAATTGAATATTGTGCTCTCTTAATAGAGAATATGAGCGAGATAACTTCTCTAATAGATCCTTGCCTATCCTGGTACCACCGATAGTTCCTATTACCAGCTTTTTATCTTCTTTATATCCCAATTTGCTCTTAAGCTGTTTTTTATCCCAGGCAGGGTTAAAATCTACTATTGGTCCACTAAAGGTGAATAAGCGAGTTGCCCACTCTCTTAAATTCTCGCCTACTCCATACCATCTTTGTGGGGGAATATCTTCGGGAAAGCCGATGAACACCCGTTTGTCACACCTCTCATAACTTTTCTTAACCCACCAATCCATCAAGAACCCCAAAAGATTAGGAAACTTGATGACAATATCGGTGATGAAGACTACCGGTATACGCCTTTTCTTACCCAGGTAATCAAAAATCTCCCACCATTCGTCCCCTACTATGAGATCAAAATTTTCTTCTTTTATCACTCCCTGAATCTTAAAATAGTTTTTGTGAATGGTGTTTAGGAGATCCCTGAACAAGAGCGTTCTATTTTTGATAATTCCATTCTTCTCATATTTCTCTAATACTTCAGATAATGAATTTAACCGATAAGAGACGCTCAGAATCCTTTTATTCTCTTTTTTAAAGAAGGAAAGGGCAGGCTCAGCACCCACAAATTCTATTTTCGCTCCAGTTTTCTCTTCCAGTTGTCTGGCTATAGCTAGACTTCTACGAACATGTCCCAGTCCTACAGAAGAGACGCCAAATAAGATATTCATCCTTTTTTTCTGAGTTTCAAAATCTGAAAATGCCCAATAGCCCAAGATGACCAGGTTCACTGGTGTAATGATGGACAGCACCCCATGAAGAATAGGGTTCTTACCGTGCTTGGTGGTTTTCTTCATTGAGCAGATACGTTAATACTTAAAATATATTATGTGTCATCTTTTTCTTTAGCTTTACTCTCATCCCGCCATTTATACCCCATAATCCATAGGGTTCAATTTCATAATGATCGAACATCGTTTTATCAACTATCTCAGAAAACTCTTTAATTGTATCAGCCATAGGTATTGCATAGATAGTAAAGATGCGACCAAGCCAGCTTACCCCTCTTTTGGTTAGCTCTTCTTTCGCATGTTTGATTTCCTCTTTTGAAATGTCTCTGCGAAAGTCAATAATCCAAGCTTCCTTGTTCATTTTTTAAAACTCTATAGCATTCGTTTAGAATTCTGATGGGATGGGGGGAAGTGAATAACACGCCTGTACTAATAACTATGTCATAGGATTCATTTCTAAACGGTAAATGGTTTCCATCCCCATATATGATGCTGACATGGTCCAAGACACTTGCTTTTACTGCATTTCTTCTGGCGTATTTCACCATCTTCTTGGATATGTCAAGCCCCGTCACGTGGATATTCGGCGACTTTTCCGCTATATTTATGGGTAAGTAGCCCGGGCCGGTAGCCAGGTGAAGAATTCTACCCGAACTTATCTTGCGGGTAACATCTTTTGCAACGTCCTCGTAAAATTCTTGGAGGAGAGGCCTAGCTATCTCCCTTTCATAAAGGCTCGCGAGCCACCCATGCATTCCCTCAGGAATGTACTTCAAAATGTACTCGGACAATCTAGATTTTCTCATCTATTTCACCTATGATGTCTTGGTACATACTTCTAAAAGCAATTTCAAATTTTCCAGCTCTTTTTCCATCATTTTCCCAACGTATCTTTTGAATATTTGCTTATCGATGATTCTTCCGAAGAAAGAGTAAAGCATTTCATAGTCTATTAGTTTTTTGTGCCTGATGCTATGTAATACATGGCGATGCCTCCCATCAAAGGAAGATCTTCTTTCTCAACTCCACTCAGATATTTTTCCATGTCACTCCAGGGTTCCCGTGTTATCTCTTGGTGTGTGGCTTCAAAAAATAACTTAAGAATCCGACCCGTGATTCCCGCCGTTTGCTGCAAGTCCAGTACAACATATCGACCACCTTTCTTCAAGGCTTTTATCGAATTTTTTAACGCTTTCCTATAATTTGGAAAAGACACCATTGCCCAAGTACACAAAACAGCATCTACTTTCACGTTCAACTCAAAGTTTGAGGCGTCTTTTTCAAGAAATTCAGTGTTATGCCACCTCCCTTTTTTTATTTTCTCCTTTGCCTTCTTTAACATCTCGCGAGAGTAGTCTAAAGCAATGATTTTTCCTTCTTTTCCTACCTTTCTCTCCAAAAAATTAAAGTTGGCTCCAGTTCCACAAGCTAGATCCAAAACGGTATCTCCCTCCCTTAAGTCTAGCTTTTTTACCGCTTCCTCTCGATAAGCGGTGTCATAACCAGTAATAGACAACATTAAGTCCCACACTTTGGCAAACTTATTCCACATCTCGCTGTATTTGTAGACCATCGATTGACACCCCTCCACGTCTTTAAACTCAAGTGTATCCCATAGCCGCTTACGATATTCGGTAAATTCATGCCAAGAAGGAGTCCTTTTTATTAAAGGAAGCCTTATGTGAGGTATCCATAAACTCATCAATTTCGTAAACAACGCTTACTCCTGTCTGTTTCTTAGTAATTATTTTTCTTTTCTTAATTTCAGGAACCCAATTTGAATAATTTTCGAGATCTGTTAGAACTTTCCAAGCCTTCTCTGGTACTGCTTTAAAATATATTGACTTGCTAACTTTGCTCATAATCAAGTTATATATTACTTTATTTTTGAAAACTTCTTTTTCAAGACAGGCCTGAGTGAATTTCGCACAACTGCTTGCGGATAAAAAAAGTCGCCGATAGGCGAATTTTGGGGAAATTCTAAATTGTCATACTTTCTTCATGCTCCTTGATTTTGCTGTCTTCTCACCTTTCCCATCCGGTCTTGCTTACGCAGAATAAAGTGAAATATCACCATGCAAAGAATTGTTCTCACATTCATAGTCCTGGCTGTCAAAATGGCTAAACAAAAAAAGTTAAGGATTAATTAATCTCCTTGGAGATTCCCGATGAAGAATATACCCAATGAATAAAGGATAGCATAAATGAGAAATAGCTCCCCCTCATATTTAACTCAGTGTCGGAAGGACTTAAATATAAATTCAGTATTATCAATGCGGCTTACGACGTTTATGTTTTCCCTTCATCAGATACTTTTTCGGATCCTTCTCAAATTCCGACTGGCATTTCGGACAGCAGAGATAGTAAATTTCATCCTGGTATTTCACCCTGGCATAGGCTTTGTTCCTATTAATTTTTCTGCCGCAGACCGGATCATAATAAAACATAACTTACCTCCTTGCTGTTTCAGAAATCAACTTGCTGTTTCCATCCGGGAAGTAAATCCTTGCCAGTCTTACACTTTAGCCACAGCAACCTCCCTGCTTCCTCTCTTTTTTCATATATTTCATGGGCTCTTTATCAAAATTTTCCTTGCAGGCAGGAGAGCAGAAATAAAAGCTCTGGCCCATATGCTGGTTGCTGATCGAAGTCTGGGGATCAACGAACATGCCACAGACGGGGTCCTTTATCATCAGGGAACTTTCCCGTCCAGAACCTTCCCCATGCCCGGAATGTCCTTCCTGTCCACTACCTGAGCCATGGCCACCGTGCCCCCAATGTCCCATCGTACCACAGCCACTTCTTCTCATCATCCAGAAAAATAAACCACCGATAATGATAATCCATAGGATAGTGCCCACACCCATCCACCTCCTCTATTTGAGTTTGTTGAATTACTTGAGTTCATTGAGTTAACTACAAAAATTTAGGTATTATCGTATCTTTGATAGCTACAACCTTCGGGTTGCGCTATGTCACCAACGACACTTCATATGGCCCACCATCAGAACTCTTAAAATAATGTTCATTTAACACTTTGAGAGCAGCTTCCAACATTGCCCTAATTCCTTAAAGTTATTCTAATCTTTCATCATCGGCGTTCATCCCAGCCCCAATCTTTTTTAGGATTTCCAGAAATGGGGCTATCTCTTTTTTCCCCACGTTTTCCCTGATGAACGGTTTTCCATCGTCACCTGACCTGACTATGGCTGGTTCTAAAGGGATGCGTCCAAGAAAAGGAACTCCTAATTCGCGGGCCGCCCTTTGCCCCCCTCCCTTTCCAAAAAGTTCTATCTCTTGGTAGCAGTGGGGACACAAAAGTCCGCTCATGTTCTCCACTATTCCGGTTACCGGTACACTCAACTTCCGGGCAAAGTCCACCGCCTTCCTGGAATCCAGGAGCGCCACTTCCTGAGCCGTGGTCACGATAACGGCCCTCGCTCCCGGGACTAACTGAGCTACACTCAGTGGTTCATCCGAAGTGCCCGGGGGCATATCCACAATTAAATAATCAAGCTCTCCCCACTGGACATCGGCCAGGAATTGGTTGATGACGGACATCTTCAACATACCTCTCCAGATAACGGCGCTGTCTTTCTCAGCCAAAAAGGCTAAGGAAACAACCTTGAGGAGACCGTTATCCAGGGACAAAGATATAGGAACCATCCCTCCATTATTTAAGACCATTCTCTTTCCGCTAAGGCCGAGCATCTTGGGAATATTCGGGCCATGAAAATCTGCGTCCATAAGTCCTACCCTGAATCCCTGCAAGGTAAACCCGGTGGCTAAATTTACCGCAACCGTAGTCTTACCGACTCCCCCCTTATTGCTGAGAACCATAATCTTATATTTTATTTTAGCCATCCTCTCCTCTATTCTTTTTCTTTCTTCAACCTGTTTCTGATTCATCACCTCCATTCCGGAAACTGGGTCTCTTGCCATCTTACTTCACCTCTTCTCTCATAGATTCAAATCCCAAATGGCTTAGGAAAATCATCCAATAAATTTATAGATCGTCTCCATTAGCTCTCCAATGATGGGATCACCTCCCTCGGATTTGATAGCATCAGTTACACAACTTTCAATATGACGCTCCATGACCTGGAGACTTACCTGATCTAGGGCCCTCTGAGCTGCGGTAAGCTGATTGATGATGTCAATGCAGTACCTTTCTTTTTCCACCATCCTCTGGATTCCTCTAATCTGTCCCTCAATTTTTCTCAATCGAGGTAGAAGATTTTTTTTGACTTCCTTGTTAATCATTATCCTCCCCATAGCCCACTTATCCCCTAAACCCAACAGCGATCCCCAGAGATGTACTTTAAAATGAAGGGAATTTTGACGCCCACGCTCTTAGGTTCTTTCTCAAAATTGACCGTACCAAGATGGAAAACTCTTTTCCGAATAGAATACAATTCTCAGTCTTGGCATTAAAGCTTATACCACGTACCTGTATATAGTATACAACTTTTTAAAAAAATGTCAAGTCCCCTTCTCCTCAGAACCAAATACCAAGGGCTACCTGAGTTCCTCAATTCAAATTTATCAGTTCCTTTGCTTATTAAGACCAAAAATCTAGGTTCTTCCTTCAACCTTGGTATCTTTCTTCAATGCAATTTTCCATATCGGCATCCTCTTTTCAAGGTACGTAAAGGTGAGCTAGGTTGCTATCTTTCTAGCCTGACGTATACGTCTTTTGCCATCTCCTCATCCATGGCCACCTGAGTCTGCCCAATCTGCAAAAGGTAAGAGGGAAATTTCTGAATTATCTGGATAGGTATTCCCGGTAAGATCCCCAGAGCCATGAGCTTCTGAAGTTCTTTATCACTCTTGCTGTGTAGATAAACTATCCTCCCCCTTTGTCCCGCATCCAGCTCAATTAAAGAAGAGACAACGGGAGATATAGCGAGGCTAGCCTTTTTACAACATCTCCCTTGAGGTATGCTCTTTCCGTGAGGACAGACCTTAGGATGACCAAGGAGTGTACAGACACTCTCCTCCACTTCTTCATATAAGAGGTGCTCAAACTTACAGGCCACTTCGTTCATCATCTCTTTTTTCAAATCAAGGACATCAACCATTAATCTCTCGGCAAGGCGGTGACGCCTGACGATGCTTCTTGCTTCTTTTCTTCCCCTCTCGGCCAATTGTATCTCATCACGGGAGATAACGATATAGCCCAAATTCAAAAGTTCCTTCACCGGCAGATCATCCCTGGCCACTTTGAGATGATTCAGATAAACCTTCCCCTTTTCCTCCTCGGTAGAAATCCACAGGGTTTCTAGGATCTCCTCAGCTCCGTCAGTTAGTTTCATGGACTCTTTTCCTCCATTTCTTAAAGGCTTTTAAAAACTTAGGCTCTAAAGGAACCTCATACCCACAATTAGGGCACCTGGCCAGACCACAGGATCTAGCCAGAGGACATCCTCGGCAACGAGATACCCCCTCCTCCTCTTTAAACTCCAGTCCACAAAGAGGGCACTTCATAGTTTCACCCCCAGAAGGCCGAGGGTTAAATTGAGTAGAAATCCAATCAAGAAAGCAAAGGGAAAGATGAAGCCCACCATAGCTAAACCCGTTTTAAGTCCCCTTTCCTTTATGGTGATAGAAAACTGGGCAATGCAGGGGACAAAAAGGGTTAGAGTCACCACGGCCACTACTAACTGTACTCCCGATAAGCCTCCTCTCTTAGTCAAATCAAACAGCCCGGCCGCTCCAAAGTCACGGCGGAAAAAGCCATAAAGGAAAACTACCGCTAATTTGTTAGGTAAACCAATCGCCTGAACAAGGGGCTCCAGACCCCTTATTATTAGATCAAACAATCCGGTTATCTTTCCCGCCCAGATAAGGATACTGGCCAGAACAAATATAGGAAGAACCTCTTTGAAGTACCATTCTACCCTGCTATAGGTCTTGCTTAGCATATTTGATAGTTTAGGCCATCTTAAAGGTGGTACCTCCATATAGAAAAGAGGCTTTTCACCGGGCAGGACGCGGCTGGCCAGGTAACCCATGAAAAGAAAGACTAATGCCACCACCCCGGCCCAAATGCTGAAAGCTTTAGGCTTTCCTGCCAAAAGAGCCAGAATAACCCCCAACTGAGCTGAGCAAGGTACGGCCAAAGCTAGAAGAAAGCTCGCCATAATTCTTTCCCTTTTAGTCTCGAGGGTCCTGGTGGTAATGGTAGCCATGGTATCACAACCAAATCCTAAAACAATGGGAATCACGGCTCTTCCGTTGAGCCCAATCTTTTTGAAAAAACGGTCAACAAGCATGGCCAGACGCGGCAGATAACCGGTGTCCTCAATGATGGAAAAGGCAAAAAAGAAAGTAGCTACAATGGGTAGAATTATAGCTACGGCATACCTTATTCCCAGAGTAATAATCCCATATTCTCCCACAAAGAGATTCTCCAGGAAAGAATAGGGAATAATTCTTGTAGCAATGTCGGTCATAAAAGGATTAATGTACCTACCAAAAATAATGTTCTCCAGAAAATCAACCGAGATCTGGGCTCCGAAAACACCCACGAATTCATAAAGTCCAAATAAGGTAAGAAGGGCGATGGGAAAACCAGTAAGAGGATTCATCATCCAGCGACTCAATCTTTCCCCCAGGCCTACCTTGCGAGAAGAAGAAGGTGCGGCAACAAGGTCGGCTATTTGACTGGCTTGCTTTTGGCGGTATAGGCCAAAGACGTAGTTCATAGGATGGCTGTAGTGATTTCTTATCTCTTCCAGGGTCTTTTTAATAAAAGGATAATTCTCACCCTCTTTCAATCTCACTAAAGATTCTATTTCAGGGTCTCCCTGAAGCAGGAGAGTAATAATGCTTCTTTTTGAAATTGGGTATCCCCTTTTAAGAAGCTCATCTACTCGTTTAATTGAAGCGTCAATGATTCGGTCATATTTGATTGACTGAGCATCTCTTTTTGAATATTGCCCTAATCGCTTTTTTAAAAGATCCATCCCCTTTCCCTCGGTGGCTACCGTACCCACCACCGGAATACCTATCCTTGTCTCAAGACTTGAAAGATCAATTTTCATTCCCAGCTTCTCAGCTTCGTCCATAAAGTTTAAAACCAGAACCAGGGAACACTCAGCTTCTATCAGTTGAAGAGTCAAAGGAAGCATCCTCTCTAGATTCTTAGCATCTACCACCTGGAGGATAATTTCTGGTTTTTCTCTTAGCAAAATGAATCTGGATACCCGTTCTTCCTCGGTCATGGGGGATAGAGAGTACATTCCCGGTGTGTCCACCACTTCAAATTCAGCTCCTTCAATTCTGGCCTTTCCCCTCATCACCTCAACGGTGGTCCCCGGATAATTGGAGACAGTTACATATCTTTTAGTAAGAGCGTTGAATATGACGCTTTTACCTACATTGGGGCTGCCAACTATGGCCAGCTTTCTTGGTCTCACCATATTGTCCTTGCAAGAAATATCATACTAAACTGATTAGGCTTTATGAAAATTTTCCTCCAGAATACCTGACAAAATTAATTATATATTATTCTTCCAAAATGTCAACTCGGCGAAAGTATTGCCAAAAGTACTTAACCCAACCCACACTATTTATCTGATAGGTAATGCCAAAATATCGGCTAATATCCCCATGTTTCTCAGCCGATACTTTCTGTAATATCAACGAAGATAAGTATCCATCCCTCATCTACTGCTTTTATTTGTGGAGATTGACATCGAATTCACTTCTTTTTAGAATGTCTACAGTTTCGATGGAATTAGTAAACTAGACCAAAGGGAAAATGAATGAAATGATTCTATCAGGAGATGATACACATGCCCTACGTGCTTGTTGTTGATTCAAAAGTTCTTTGGATTGGTCGTAATGCCCGAACCGGACACGAACTTTCCTTATCTGCTGTGATAAGAGCGGAAAAGGACTGATACCTTGAGCGTCCCAGCTTCTTCTAAAAAGCACTTATGGCTTGGTTTCACTTTGCCTAATTTGCTTCGCAAGTACCTAAATGGTTAAAGGTTAATCTAAACCGCAGCAGCCAGCAATATTGGAAAGGAGGTAATGAGCAATGAAGTGGCTGGTTCTGGTGAAGCCAGCGCACTATTTCCAGAAATCCAAATCGAACTCAGACATGAGCTGAGTAATGACACGGAAAACTACTATAATATTGTCAAGGGTCGAAGATATTTCGGGAGTGAGTCATTACCAAATACGCCTAAACAGGAAATTCCTTAATTTGAGCATTACAGAATAGGAGAAAAAGATGAGAAATAAAACAAAGACACTCGGGGTTATTACGGGGTTATGGATAGTTTTGACAGGAGCCTGGGCCTTTGCCCAACAGCCTTTTGGTCCATTTCAGCCAGTTCCATTTCCACCGCAACTCTCTCCCGTGGGAGGGGAAGAATTGATTGATCCGTGGGGGAAATTCCGAATAACTATTCCTGCAGGAGCCATAGCCCAGAATGAGACCTTTACCTACGTTATCTCTGGGGGAACTTCCGGGATGACTGGGGTAGCTGGAATATGGATATCCATTACCGCAATCCCTGACCTTACGAATTTCCAGACCTATAGCCAACAGCTTTCCGGAATGCTGACACAAACGGGATGGCAGATAGTGAGCCAGACCACTCAGCAGGTAGGACAATTTCAAGTTCAAGAAATCACAGCTAAGATGGATAATCCTCAGATGGGTGGAAAGATCCAGATGATTACGGCGGTGATTCCCCAGAGCAACTTAATGCTATCGATAGGCTCTCCTCAACAGGATTCCAGTGGAGCAAGATCCATACTGGATCAGATGCTGAGAACTCTGCAAGTAGCAGGTCCACCCACTCCAAGTGGTGTACCTCCGCGTATGCCTACCACAGGTGGTGAACCTGCACCTACTACTGGGATTGCACCTCCAGCTGTTACCAGTCCAGAACTGTCAACGCAGACCTATTTCGAGCTTAGCAAAATTAACCTGACCCAGCGTGCCTCATTTATCAGTCCCGTCGGTGACCAGGTAACCAGCATGAGATACCCTGCTAGGTGGCATGGGAAACCTATCTATCCGTCCAGTCCCTATGGTTGGATGGGACTTATCATCTACGCAGATGAGCAGATGCTCACCCATATTGCCGTTGGTGGACAAGCAGTAAGTGGCCACATCGACCCTCAAGCTTATTTGCAACAGACACTGCAAGGTGCTGGCGATCGCATCAGAGACTTCAAAGTGTTAAGTCAAATAGACCTTTCTGAAGCATATTCAATGTTGCTATCGCCAATGAGAGTGCAGGCAATTGCCTTCACTTATAGTTGCCTATACGCTAATACGCCTGTGCTGGGTTTTACGGAAATAGGGGTTATGACCTCACAGGAGTCATATGTGTTAACCCCGGGAAGTGCGGTCTTTACTTTTGAGATGCAAGCTCCTGCTAATTTGCCGCCTCAGGAGCTGTATCAGAAGGTTAACACTCTTATGGCTGTTGCTCGGAGCATAGAAAGTACCAGCGATATCGAGGAAGGTAGAGATACTTTTAAATCAGCTAAAGGTTGGATTGATACCTTGGGCGGTACCGCGAAGGTGAGAAATCCTGAGACAGGTGATATCTACATCGTGGATGATAAGTATGAATACTATTACTACCAAAAAGGAGAAGAATGGAAAATAAGAGGTACCAACGATCCTTGGGGATTTCAGGGTCCAGATTGGGTTAAACTACCTAAGCTACCCTGAGCTGAAAAAGAAGTCTTACCTAAACCTATTACTCGGCAAGTGTCTGGTTTGCTTTCTTAGGTCATGACTCTTTTTGCATAAGTAGTGAGAGGTGCGTATATAAGTAGTTAACCGCCATGCCCTCGGCCCCGGGGGCACGCTAACATTGTATAGGTGCGGTGGCTAACTCAGCATAAAAGGTTCCTCCCTTACAGAACCCACCCAAATTTTTGCTCTGTAAAGACCGCCTTGATGCCAGAGACATTGTGTGCCATTATGTTAGGAGATAAGAACTGTGAGAATTCCAGAGACGAAATCTGCTGTGGTATAAACTTAATAGCTTGATTCTTAAGTCAGAATGGAAGGGTGTTACTCATATCTCAGTCACTCATGGTGGCCCTGATCATTTTGATTTCACCGCCAAAATGACAAAAGCGACCAAGGCACCGGTCATCTGTGGAAAGCAATTGAAAGAAAAGGGATTATTAAAAAATGTTGAGAATGTTGAGAGAATAGGTGTGGGCGAGGTCATTGGTTTAAAGGGATTTCAAGTTAAGGGACTAAAGATAGTCCGTGGTCCTGTTAATCCGGATATTTTTGAAAATGAAGTTAAGAAAATGGGCCTAGAATGTGTTATCATGAAATATGGAGATGAAATACTTGTTTAAACACTTCATAACGGCGTATAGTATAAGGGTTAGACGAAAGGATTTAGGGGTCAGACGTCCAGGTCCGACATGTGAAAGCTATTGCAAATTCATAATATGAGGAAGCCCGAGTCATGGCGAGACGACAGAAAATCCGATTAACAATTTTGTTTCTTGTGCTTTTGACTTTTCCAATTACTCTGAATTTTTTTCGGTGTACTTAATAATTGAGGGATCGTCCTAAGGAATAGTTACGTTTAGAAAATTTTCGGAGAGAAAGGGGGTGGGGTTGACATCGAATTTATTTCTTTTATAATAACTACAGTTTTGATAGGAATAATAAAGAGAATTAAAAAATGAGACTTTCTACCAAAGGCCGCTATGGAGCAAGGGCTATGCTCGACCTAGCTCTTAATTTCGGTGGAGAACCTGTTTTATTGAGGGACATAGCAAGAAGGCAGGAGGTATCTGAAAAATATTTGGAGCATTCTATGTCGGCCCTTCGCAATGCGGGTCTGGTGAGAAGTATCCGTGGTGCTCGAGGCGGGTACGTCTTGGCCAAGTCCCCTTCAGAGATAAGACTAAGTGAAATAATGCAGGTTCTGGAGGGCTCCATGGCACCGGTGGAATGCGTGGATGATCCTCAAGTTTGCCACCGGGCTAAGTTGTGTGTAACCCGTGATATATGGGCAAAGATGAAAGAGGCTATAGATAACATCCTGGGGTCCACAACGTTACAGGAGATGGTTGAACAGCACAAAAAGAAGGAAAGCTCGATGACCGTGTGTTATCATATCTAGGTTTGTGAAAGTGCTCACGGGTACGTAGCTCAAAGCAGGCGGAGGGTCTGTAGTGGTTGCGGTACGGAATTAGAAACGGATTTCTGGGTTCCCGGCAAGCTAAGTTGACAAAAATTTTTTTTGTGGTATTTTTCTACCAAGGCGATTAACTTAATTAATATAATCGAGATAGTTCTGCACGCCCGGTAAACAGAATCGATGAGAAGGGCCAATGTGTGAAAGCATTCATGAGCACAGGCCTAAATTCTGAAGGATAAGTAGATGCCGAGATTCCGGGTTCCGGAGGCGACAGTTGAACGTCTGTCAATTTACTTAAGGAACATAAGAAGGCTAGACGATGAAAGGGTCCTCCCCTCTCAGGAATTAGCTGACTTAGTAGGTACCTCCGATGCACAGGTAAGGAAGGATCTAGCCTATTTCGGAGAGTTCGGGGTTCCCGGTCAGGGATATCGGGTGGGGAAACTAAAGCAAGAAATCTCTCATATTCTCAGAGTGGATAGAATCTGGTGGACAGCGTTGGTAGGGATAGGGAATTTGGGAGCAGCCCTTCTAGCCTATCCAGGATTCAGGCAGCAGGGCTTTAAAATAAAAGCAGCCTTTGACAATGATCTATCTAAGATAGGCAAAGTCTGGCAAGGGGTCAAGATCCAGGATGTAGAGAATATCCCCCAGGTTCTATCCGAACAGGAAATAAAGATAGGAATCATAACTACTCCGGCCGAAGCTGCTCAAAAGGTAGCCAACAAATTGGTAGAAGGGGGAGTAGAGGCGATCTTGAATTTCGCTCCCACCAGAATTCTGCTTCGGGAAGGAGTAAAACTGAAAAATGTCGATCTAAGCATAGAGCTGGAAGGCTTATCCTATTTCTTAGGTGAGAAAAAGAAGTATTAGGAGACTAATATGGAATGGGGTTTGTCTACTGAGGTTTTGAAATCGGGTTTTATAGAGGAGGTCGAGAAAAAATCAGGCCAGAGAGTTAATGACTGCTATCAATGCGGGATGTGCACGGGAGGCTGCCCGGTAACCTTTTACATGGATTATCCTCCCAACCAAATTATGAGAATGGTTCAACTAGGGATGCGAGAGAAGGTGCTATCCAGTAAAACTATCTGGGTCTGTGCCTCCTGCCATACCTGCACGACCCGCTGCCCCAAAGAAGTAGATTTAGCTGAGGTCATGGACACTCTCCGTCAAATGGCTCATCAAGAGGGACGAAAAGCAGCCGTAGAAGAAGTTCA
>JBHIEA010000012.1:0-19223 GCA_046760365.1 bacterium | reverse complement strand
TTAGAGTTTACACCTCTTATTCTTCCAAAAATCTCCTTTTTACATTCACGCCCCCTATTCTACATGACTTAATTCAGCAGCTTGATAGTAGCCGGAAATTATCAGTATTTGGAAGATTTATACAGGTATCGAGGGACTTTCTCTTGACCAAGTTTTGGACATTACATATAGTACCCGTTGGTTATCCAGCAAGAAAGTAGCCAGACCAGAGTTCTGAGGAAGAGAAGATAGAAGTAGCGAGGATTAGTTTATAGGGCGATTATGAAAATCTGTAGGCGGTGAGCCTTGAGAGCCATTGTGAAATACCGGTCAGGAGATGGATTTGTGGATTTGAAAGAGGCCCCTATCCCGATGATCGGGGCCGATGAGGTTCTCGTTAAAGTAAGGGTAGCCGGGATCTGTGGAAGTGATATTCATATCCTTCACGATGAATTCCTGAATTATCCACCGGTGATTATGGGGCATGAGTTTGCCGGTCAAATTGTGAAAATGGGCAAGGCAGTCACAGGTTGGGAAGAGGGAAATCGGGTAGTATCAGAGCCTCACACTGGCTCCTGTGGTCTATGCTGGCTTTGCCGGACAGGAAATCCCCAAATATGCCCTAAGAAGAGGCCCATTGGATCAGGAACCAATGGTGCTTTCGCGGAATTCATTAAGGTTCCCGCCTGGCTGTTGCACAGAATCCCTGAAGGGGTTTCTTTTGAGGAGGCATCTCTTACTGAACCTACGGCCATTTGCATCCATTGTGTTCTGGAAACCATGAGGATAGCAGTGGGAGACTTCGTGGCTGTGTTAGGCCCAGGGCCGATTGGCTTGTTGACTGCCCAACTGGTAAGAGAAGCAGGGGCAGGCCATGTTCTCATAGCGGGAAGATCCAGGGATGCGGACTTGAGGTTGAAGGTGGCAAAAAAATTGGGCGTACAATATCTGGTCAATGTGGATGAGGAAGATCTTGCTTCTGAAATAGAGAATCTAACCCCCCGAGAAGGAGCAGATGTGGTAGTGGAGGCATCGGGATCTCCAGAAGCTATTAATCAGGCATTTCAGATAGTAAGAAGAGGAGGAAAGATTTGTGCTTTGGGAATGACCAAAAAAAGAAAAGTAGAAGTACCTTGGAATATTGGAATAGTCAAAGGAATTCAGGTTGTGCTTCCCTTCAGTTCGGGCTATACCAGTTGGGAAAGAGCTTTGGCTTTGATTGCCTCACAGAGGATAGATGTGCGAAGTCTTATTACTCATCGATTTAGTCTGGAGGATTGGTCAAATGCCTTTAGTTTAGTGGAGAAAGGTCAGGCGATAAAAGCACTACTGATTCCCTGAAATCCTGGGAGAAAAAAGAAGTCAGATCTTAAGATTATTTCTTTTACCGGAGCATCTCTTTGATCTCTCTGGCAATTCTTTCCTCGGTCGGCACAACAAAGTCTTCCAGGGGAGGACTAAAAGGTACCGGGACATTCAAACCACCAATTCTCTTAATTGGGGTATCCAGATAATCAAATGCCGCTTCGACTATAGTTGTACCAATCTCAGCTCCTAACCCTCCTCTCAGACATGCCTGATGCACAACCACCACTTTATTGGTCTTCTTGACCGAATTTACCAGAGTTTCTACATCGAGGGGAGAAAGACTCCTTAGATCAATAACCTCTGTATCTATCCCTTCTTCATAGAGTCTTTCTGCGGCGGATAAGCACCTATGGACCATTAGAGAGTAAGTAAGCACTGTTACATCTCTGCCATCTCTTTTTATCTCAGCTTTTCCTATAGGCAGAGTGTACTCTTCTTCAGGCACTTCCCCTTTTGTTTTATATAAAAGTATATGTTCAAAGGAAATAACGGGATTATCCTCTCTTATCATGGTTTTGAGGAGACCCTTGACATCATGGGGGGATGAAGGAGCAACAATTTTCAGGCCCGGCACATGGACGAACCAGGACTCCAAATGCTGAGAATGCTGAGCTGCTGCTCTTCTCAGGCCACCCAAGGGGACTCTGATAACCAGAGGCGCCTTTATTCTTCCCCCAGACATATAGCGTATCTTGGCTACCTGGTTGGCAATCTGATCCATTGCCAAACATAGCAAGTCTGCGAACATTATCTCGGCGATGGGACGCATCCCGGTCATTGCGGCGCCCAAGGCATAGCCAATTATGGCTGCTTCAGACATGGGAGTGTTCCTGACTCTTTGGTCTCCAAATTTTTCCCACAATCCTCGGGTTGTTCCGTAAACTCCACCAAAACGCCCAACGTCTTCCCCCATATAGAAGATACTACCGTCTTTTTCCATTTCTTCTTGGATCGCTTCTACTGCGGCTTCAGCATACGTTATCTCTCTCATGCCAATGCTCCTAAAAAAATAGGTCATCTAAAGCTTCTTGGGGATCAGGATATGGGCTTTTTTCGGCATACCTTACCGCCTCTTCAATTTCATGGTCAATTTGATGGTCTATCTGGTTTACCAGTGACTGGGTTAAAATATTCTCCTCCTTAAGCTTCAATTCAAGTCTTTTTAGGGGACACCTTTTTTCCCATTCTTCCAATTCTTCCCGAGATCTATAAGTTAACTCTCGAGAGCCTTCCCCAACATAATGGCCTCTAAAACGATAGGTTTTACACTCAATTAAAGTGGGTCCTTTACCTTCTCTGGCCCAGGTTACCGCCTTGTTGGTGGCTTCATAAACAGCCAGTACATCCATACCATCCACTATAAAGTTGGGGATACTATAACACCTTGCCCTATCGCCTATATTAAGTATTGCAGTAACTATTGGTTGGTGAGTGGAGATGGCGTACTGGTTATTTTCGCAGACAAAAATCACGGGGAGTTTCCAGACCGAGGCTAAGTTTATCCCCTCGTGGAATATACCTTCATTTGCTCCTCCGTCTCCGAAGAAACTAACAGCAACTTGATCCGTGCCTCTTAGTTTTGCAGAAAGGGCAGCTCCACCAGCAATAGGGATATTAGCCCCGACTATACCATTAGCTCCCAGTATTCCTAGGTTAATATCTGAAATGTGCATGGATCCGCCTTTTCCTTTACAATAACCCGTTTTCTTTCCGTAAAGCTCTGCCATCATTTTTTTGAGGTCACCACCTTTGGCGATACAGTGACCGTGACCTCGATGAGTGCTGGCTATATAATCATCTTCCCTAAGAGCAGATATTACCCCTACCGCAACTGCCTCTTCTCCTATGTATAAATGCTTCAATCCCGGTAGTATCCCTTGTAGATGAAGTTCTTCTACCTTCTTTTCAAATTTTCTTATCTTTACCATCTTCTGATACATTTCTAAGAGCCTGTTTTTTTCTAACTTTAACATCTTATCTTCCTCTCTTTGAAATCTGCCTATTTGTTAGTGGGATACCGATTATCCTGTAATGGTAGCCTCTAGAAATTCTTCGACTAATCCATAAGTGCTCCTCCATTGACGTCGATAATTTCGCCGGTGATAAATCGAGCTCGATCGGAAACTAAGAAAAGCACTGTCTCAGCTACATCTTCTGGATTGCCGAAATCACCCAAGGGTATTAATCTCCTGAATTTTTCTTTCTCATTTTCGGGCCAGACCTCAGTCATCTCGGTTTTAATCGGGCCTGGTGCAACGGCGTTTACATTCACTTCATAGAGAGCCATTCTCTTAGCTAAAGATTTAGTGAGACAAATAATGCCTGCTTTAGCAGCTGAATAATGAGCACCTACCAAAATTCCACCCACTTTTCCTGCTAGGGAGGCAATGTTTACAATTTTGCCCCCTCTTTGAGAAATCATAGCCCGCATTACTGCTTGACAACAAAGGAACGTACCCTTTAGGTTGACCGAGATGACTTTGTCCCATTCCTCTTCACTAATATCCTCAAAGGGAGTAAGAGAGCAAATTCCAGCGTTATTTATTAAAATATCTACCCTGGCATGTTTATTTAATATGTCTTCAAATACTCTTTTCACCTCCTTACTACAAGAAACATCCATTTTAACTGCAGAGGTAGCAAATCCCTGATTCCGAATATCATTAGCCGTATTTTGAACACTCTTATAATCGAGATCACACAAAATGACTTGAGCGTCTTCTTTTGCCAGAGCCTGCGCGATAGCCTTGCCTATTCCCCGAGCTCCCCCCGTGACAACAGCTATTTTTCCTTCCAGCTCCTTCATTTTTGTTTCTCCTGCCACATTTATGCTAAATTCTGTCTATATTATATTCTGAGATACTGAGTTGTCAAAGATGATGGGCTGAGGTCGCGGCACTTTTTCATAAAGCAGAAATAGCAATCCAAAAGGTGAACTAGTGTTTTTGGAAAAATGAAATTAATAGGAAAAAGAAACTCTAAGAGAAAATTCTGTTTGTAGGAATTTAGAGCAAAGCCTATTGCATGGGATGTCTTAAGAAAAGAGAGTTTGACTTTTTGAAGATAACAGCTATTGTAACCCATGGACAAGATACTTAACCACTTGGCAACAATTTACTTTTCAGATACCCCTTCTTGGAAGCCATTATTTCGGGCGCGAGAATTGGGGCAAGTTAATCTTTTTGTGTTGATCAAAAGATCCTTTAGATGAGGAGATCGCTATGGGTGGATCAATGATGGATTTGACAGATAAAGTTGCTCTGGTTACTGGAGGAGGCAGAGGTTTAGGCCGGGGTATGGCTCTGGCTTTAGCCGAAGCCGGGGCAGATGTAGCCGTGGCCAGTAGGACTATATCGGCTTTAGAGAAGACATCTGAAGAGATCAAGCAAAGAGGAAGCCGGAGTCTGGCTGTTCCCACAGATGTATCAAAAGTAGACCAGATTAACCGCATGATAAAAGTTACCTTGGATGAGTTTGGGAGGATAGATATTCTGGTCAATAATGCGGGTACCATTGTGCGAAAGCCTTCCCTGGAATTAACTGAAGAAGATTGGGATAAGGTGGTAGATACCATTCTTAAAGCTTCTTTCTTTTGTGCTCAGGCAGCGGCTAAAGCCATGATTAAGCAGAAGAAGGGAAAAATTATTAACATTGGTTCCCTGACTTCTAAGAGAGGTATTCCTGGAATTGTCTCCTATGTGGCCAGCCGGGGTGGAATACTGCAACTTACCAGAGGTTTAGCCGTAGAATGGGCTCCCTACAACATCAACGTTAATGCAATCGGGCCCGGTTACTTTAAAACCCAGCAAACAGCTCCCTTATTTGCCGATAAGGAATGGGTAAAGCGCACCGTGGCCAGAATACCCCTGGGAAGAACCGGCATACCTCAGGATCTAGCTGGAGTGGTAGTATTCCTGGCTTCGGAAGCCTCCGATTATATTACCGGTCAGATGGTATTTGTAGATGGGGGTTGGTTAGCTGCCCTTTAAATAGCGCCGCGAAAATACCAGTATTTAGAAGATATATACCCGTATCGAGGGACCTTCCCAAAAGAGAGCTTATAGGGTTTAGCGGATAGTGAAACCCTAAACCACTACCGCTTTCAGATTTACTCTACGCTATCCGCTATACCAATACAGCGACGAAGGGGCCTAATCCCCGAGATATTTCTTGACAGGTTTAAATGGAAAAAAAGGTGATGAAAGCAGCTCGGCTGCATAAACTGGGTGAACCTTTTCATATTGAACAGGTTCCTCTGCCCGAGGTAGGTTTAGGTGAGGTGTTAGTGCAGGTCAAATTCTGTGGAATCTGCGGTTCAGATCTACAGAGAGTTGCAGGAATTACTCGCACCGCCTATCTTCCTATTACTTTGGGTCATGAAATCTCGGGACAGGTAGCAGCGGTAGGTAAGGAGGTAAAGAACTGGAATGTGGGAGACCGAGTTACTCTTAGTGGTGTACTTAATTGTGGCTTCTGTTATAACTGCTTAAATGGAAAGGATTACATCTGCGAGAATCGGAAATTTATTGGAATTCATGCTGAGGGGGGGTTTGCCCAGTTCGTAAAAGCAAAGGCAGACAAGTTGGTTAGGCTTCCTCCCGGGGTTTCTTTTGAGGAGGGGGCATTGATCGAACCAGCGGGTTCACCCTTTCACGCTCTTACCCGGCGGGCCAAATTAACGCTGGGAGAGACAGTGGTGGTCTACGGTGCTGGAGGAATAGGAGTTTTTGTTATTCGGTTTGCTCAATTGTGCGGAGCGGCTAAAGTTATAGCTGTGGATATTAAAGAGGAGATGCTAGAAAGAGCAAAGGTATTTGGAGCCGATCAGGTAATCAATGCATCTCGGGAGGATCCGGTAAAAAGGATTAAACAGATGACCCCGGGAGGAGTAGACCTGGCAGTAGAGTGCGTGGGAACTGGAGAAGCGGTAGTTAACAGTGTTAAGAGTCTGCGAATGGGAGGAAGGGCCGTCCTGCTCGGTCTAGGCCCCGAGCAGATTAAGCTATTACCACCCACAACATTTGTGAGAAGCGAGTTTGAACTAATTGGTTCCTATGCTTACTCAACTGCTGAACTACGCCAAATCGTTAACTTGGTCTCGCAGGGTCGGCTGGATGTTTCTGCGGCTGTGAGTGAGAGGACTTCTTTGGATAGAATTAATGAAGCTTTTGACCGCTTCAGAAAAAAAATGGGCAATCCTGTACGTATCCTAGTTTTTCCAGAATAAAAATTAGGCCAGCAAAATGATACCAAGTTCTCACCTTCGGTTTTTCTCTCTTAAAGAAACCATATAAAATTAAAAGGAGGAGATAAATGGGAAAGATAGAGGGAAAAAGGGTCGTGTTTCTAGTGGGACAAGAATTTGAGGATATTGAACTTCTGTATCCTCTTTTAAGGTTGAGTGAGGAAGGGGCGAAGACTGTTATAGTAGCAGTGGATACTGGACTACATCCGAGACCCGCAGTCAAGGGAAAGTATGTTACCGGCCGTTTTGGCACCACGGTACCGCCCTTGGTTCATGAAGAGGGGAGAAGATACACTCTGGCAAACTTGGAGGAAATTGACTCGGACAAGGTGGACGCTATAGTAATCCCGGGAGGTTTTTCTCCGGATGCCCTGCGAATTCATCAGGGATGTCTGGATTTGGTGAGGTCTCTTTATGAGAAGAAAAAAATAGTCGCTGCTATATGCCATGGGCCACAGGTCTTAATTTCAGCAGGGATAGTGCGTGGTAAGAGTATAACCTCCTACGAAGCAGTAAAGGATGATTTGATCAACGCAGGAGCCAATTATAAAGATAGTCCTGTGGTCGTTGATGGAAATATTGTAACTAGCCGGGTTCCTGATGATTTACCTGATTTTTGCCTGAAAATTATCGAGAAATTGATCGAATAGTAAAATGAAGAATTAATACTATTAAGATCACTATGATGGTTCCGGGTGCCATAGGGGTTATGGAAAGTTTGGCTAAGTGGTGGATAAAAAAGCTGTAGCGCAAGGGCAGTTTGAAGTCCTAACCAGAAAAGCAGAACAATTCTTAGGAGAGGTGAGAAAGGCGGCGAGAAGATAAACTAGCTAGATAAAAGTCTTGTTGTTATGCGGACCGAGCAATTTTCTGTGCTGTTTCAATAACTTCTAGGTAAACTTCCTCTCTTAGTCTAAATCCTTCTTTCAGGAGCTTGTCTAAAATTCCCAAAAATTCATCAAAGCTAATTTCTTTTTTCTTTAGTGCCTTGAAAAGAACATAAATTGTGCCTCTGGGGATTAATTCAAGAATTTCTGCAGCAGTCCGGGCACAGATTTCATCAATTAAAACTTCTCTCATCCCAAGATTTTTTGCAAGACTCAAGGTCGCTACTTCTCTTTTTTCCAGTTTTATGGGGACATCTATTAGCTCCTTGATTTTAGAGAGCTTCGTCCATCCTTAAATGTCAAGTCCGTCAGGGCAAATAATTCTTGTCACTTTTTTTCTGAATTTGAGGTAAGAAGAGAGGGCCCTGGCTATAGCTGCCAGAGACTACCATAGGGGTGCAAAGGTAATAAACTCTCCCCTATTCTTGTTGGCAATTTTTCCAAACTTTTTGGAAATAGTCGGAAAGCTTTTGAGCTACTTCTTTGGACTTAATAAGAACTGAGACTTCGTTATTGTGGGCCAGAGAATAATATGTCCAGTTGGTGCTTCCCACGATAGTGGTTATGCCATCGATGATAACTAACTTGGCATGGGTATTGATGCGCAAAGGATCATAGCCTACTTCTATGCCATATTTGGATAGGATTCGACCGGTAGTCTTGTTGTCCCTAGTGACTTCTTGATTCCAATCACTTACATCAAGAACCACCTTCACCTCAACTCTCCTTCGCTTAGCCTCTATTAAGTCTCTGATCAACGTATTACTAGGGCTATCCGGGTATTTCTCGTAATAACCTATCTTATACATCATTACCTGAATAGAATGATCAGCCTCTCGTAGGGCCTGATGGACTACTTGAAAATACTCTCTATTAGTAATTACCTCGACATCTCGAGCAGGTAAAGCAAAGAGAGGGACGCTGAAAAAGATAATTAATATTATAGTCAGGTAAAAAAATTTCAATTTCTTTCTCATCGGTAGCTCTCCTTTTTTGTTTTGTTGATTAATCTCACTCCACGGTGACGCTTTTGGCTAGATTTCTGGGCTGATCCACGTGGCAGCCTCTTTTTATAGCGATATGGTAGGCAAGAAGTTGCAAGGGGATGGCAGCCAGGATGGGGGAGAATTCCTCAGCAATGGGAGGTATGTAAATTGTATGGTCAGCATATTTTTCAATTTGTCTGTCACCTTTGGTACCCACTGCTATGACTTTTCCTTTTCTGGCTTTGACTTCCCGGATATTACTTACCATTTTCTCATAGACAGAATCCTTCATGGCTATGCACACTACTGGCATTTTTTCATCCACCAGAGCAATTGGTCCGTGTTTCATCTCACCTGCTGCATATCCTTCAGCATGGATATAAGAGATTTCCTTCAGTTTTAATGCTCCCTCCAGAGCAGTGGGATAGTTGAAACTTCTTCCCAGAAAAAGGAAGCTGTGGGCCTGGTAAAAATTTTGGGCGCACTCATGAATCTCCTTTTGATTATCAAGGAGCTCCTCCATAGCGGAAGGTATTTTTTCTAGTTCCTCTATCATCTTCCGGGCCTTCTTTCGCGAAATAGTATTTTTCAGCATTCCCCAACTAATGGTGAGGAGGAAGAGACTAAATAGCTCTGCTGTATAGGCTTTGGTGGAAGCCACTCCCACCTCTGGACCAGCATAGACGTAAAGCACTCCATCTGATTCCCGGGCTATGGTGCTCTCTACAGTGTTACAGAGGGATAAAACCTGGAGAAATTTGCTTTTGGCCAGTCTTATCCCGGCCAGGGTGTCAGCGGTCTCACCTGATTGAGAGATGGCCATGACCAGGGTATCTCCCCCGGCCACCGGATTGCGATATCTAAATTCGGAGCTTATGTCTACCTCGGTGTGAATACGCAGGTGCTTTTCAAAGAGATACTTGCCAACCAACCCAGCATGCCAGGAGGTGCCACAGGCTTGAATAATTATTCTGTCAATTTTTGATATCTTTTCCTCGCTCAGGTTAATGTTTTCGAAATAAAGCTGGCGTTTGTCTCGAGAAATTCGGCTCTTTAGAACCCGGCGAACGATGTTTGGCTGCTCGTGTATCTCCTTGAGCATAAAATGGCGATATCCGTCCTTTTTGGGACCTCGCAGGATCTCCCATTTGAGTCTCTTGGCTCTTTTTTTAGTTAGCCTCCCATCCTTGCCGAATACTTTTACCTCATTTTTAGTTATGGTAGCGGTCTGTCCATCTTCCAAGAATATTATTCTGGAGGTTAAATTCAGGACCGCCCCCACATCTGAGGCCAGGAAATTTTCTTTTTTTCCCATCCCAATTACCAGAGGACTTTCCCATCTAGCGGCTACTATTCTATCGGGATCTCTCCTGCTTATGACGGCCAGTGCATAGCTTCCCTTTAAGAATCTTAGGCACTTTCGGACCGCCGAATGGAGATCACCCTTCAAGAACTTTTCTATTAAGTGGGCGATGACCTCGGTATCCGTATCTGTCTTAAACGCGTGCCCTTCAGTGATTAATTTTTCTCGAAGAGACTCGAAATTTTCAATGATCCCATTGTGAATAACAGCTATCTCTTCCCTGCAATCGGTATGAGGGTGAGCATTTTCTAAAGTTACCTCTCCATGGGTAGCCCAGCGGGTATGGCCGATTCCGACCTCTCCCCCTAAGGGATCTTCCTTCAATTTTTCTTTTAAAAGTTGGATCTTGCCAGGAGTCTTCTTTATTTTTAATTTCCCTCCCTTCAAAGTAGCAATGCCGGCAGAGTCATAACCCCTGTACTCCAGCCTTTCTAAGCCCGCAACTAGCAGTGAATCTACAAATTTATCCCCTACATATCCCACAATACCACACATTCTCATCCTCCTTGCAAAAGATCCTATTCAAGACCTTTCTCACTACTGATCTGTAACTCTTGATTCCTCAAGAAAGTATTAGTATTACTATTGGGACATTTGTCACTATTTTAGAAGATTTATACGCGTATCGAGGAGGAAACTTCTAGATACTTTTGCTGCCCGGCGAGGTGTTTTCCATATCTCAGCCGCGTGATCTCGGCTCTATACGTTCCAAACTTTAAGCTCTTCTCTCGCCTTTATGTCGCCCATCCGAGTTACAGTATAAAGACGTGAGTAGAACTTATGCGGTAGCCCTTGGAAAGACACCGAGCACAGGGCTGTTTTAAGCTTTTTCCTGAGACTAAAGGAGTCATCTTTGATATAGCGCGACGAAGGGAAAGAGTCTTGAGATATTATTTAACCACCCCGAACGCCTTCCGATAGATCTCTATCACATCCTCCAGTGTGACCTTACGGGGATTGTTGGCCAGTTTTCGCGTATCCTGCATGACTTCATGAGCGAAATCCCTAATCTCGGATTCTTCTATTTTCCTAGACTTTAAATCCTGAGGAAGACCTAGATGCAAGACAAGACCCTTTATTCGATTAACTACGTGGTCGACTGTTTCCTCTTGAGATAGGTTTTCTGCGTCTTCTCCTAAAATATTGGCTAAAGAGGTGAGTTTAGCAGAGCCACCTTTAAGATTAAACTCACATACCCAGGGAAGAAGAATTGCACAGGCTCTTCCATGAGGAAGGTGTAAATCAGAAGTTAGCCGGTAACTCATTCCATGAACAAGTACCGCCCCGGTTTGAGCAATAACCATCCCTGCCAGAAGAGCCCCATACAAAACTCGACTTCGAATCTCTATATCCTGAGGATATCTTACTACTTGTGGGAGGTGGGTAGAGAGAAGTTTAATTGCTCGCTCGGCTAAGTAATCACTAAGGGGCTGGGAGTTGTTGGAAATAAGACCTTCAATGGCGTGGGAGAGGGCATCTATTCCGGTGTCGGCTGTAACCCCCGAGGGTAAGGATAAAGTGAGCTCCGGGTCAACTAAAGCTACTTTAGGAAAAATACGCGGATCAGCCATAATTTTCTTTCGGTGGTTCCCATGAGTGGTAGTGGTGAAGACTGCATAAGGAGTTACCTCACTCCCTGTTCCTGCGGTAGTGGGAATGGCTATCACCGGAAGGGGAGCCTCTTTCAGTTTATTTCTTCCTAAATATTGGGTAAAGGGACCTGGACTGGTGGACGAGACCGCAATTCCCTTGGCTGCATCCATGGGGCTTCCTCCTCCCAATCCTACAATAATGTCACATTTTTCCTCTTTAGTTAGACTCGTTCCCCTTTCTATCGTCTCCAGACAAGGGTTCGCTTCCACTCCCTCAAAAAGAATTGTCTTTACTCTCCTTTTTTTCAGGGAGTCCTCCACTTTTTGCAAGGCTCCCATCCTTCTGGCGGATTTTCCGCCTGTGACAACTAAAGCCCTTTTTCCCCATTTTTTGGCCTCTTCCCCAACTTTTTCTATCGTTCCTTTTCCGAAATGAACTCTGGTAGGAAGATAAAACTGGAAACTCTGCAATGGTCTTCTCCTTTATTCTACCGTATCGCCACGTATTTTCCTTCTCTCCGGAAAGGTCTAAAACTTTTTCCTCCCCCTTGATAGAATTTGCCAAAGAATTCCACAAACTGAAGACGAGAGGTATGGATAAACCCAGAAAGACAATTTATGACTAGGTTGCCCAAATGGCCCCCCACCAGGATTATCACCATGAGGACAGGACCAATAAAAGGAATACCGTAGGTCATTGTGGCTATAGTATTCACCACAGTGGCGATTACGCTAGTGGCCAGGCCCAGGGCTAAAAGTCGGGAATAGGAAAGAACATCAGCAAAAAGCTGAACTATCCCATAGAGCTCGTATCCTCCCTTAGCCAATCTAATAAAGAGATTTCGGCTTCTTCTTCCCACGAAGAGAAATAGAGCCATCACGCCCCAGAGGAACATTATCAGACCCCCCCGGGAATATCCTGACAGTGTGGTCCAGATCCTGACAAGGTTCTGAAACGAGAAGGACATGCCCATATTTGGTCCCAGGCTAACTTGCTGGGTAGTTCCTGAGCTAGCCCCCAAAAGGAAGCCCTTCAAAATAGGCATACCAACAAGGATTATTCCTAGAATAAGTACAATCCAGGAAGCATGATCCAGCACCGCCGAGGCTATATCTTTTCTTCTTAGATCTTCCCATAATTCCAGGCCTATCCCTAACAACAGGTGAATGAGCCCCAGGCCCAGGCAGATGGCAAGAAACGTCATGGGGTCTCTCATAGGATTCAATAAGGCCAATTTTTTTAGAAAGACAAGACGCGCGGGAAGACGAGCAAACTCGATCCCAAATACACCTCCGGTGACGAGTCCGATCCCGAAGGTAACAAATCCAGCTATGAACAACATGGAGAAAAGTTTCCTTGCCCCTCCTTCCACCTTAAATTTTTTAAGCATCAGGTAGGAAAGTACCGACAAAACGATCCCGTAACCACCGTCGGTTAAACAAATGGCAAGAAAAATCGCAAAGAATGGGGCCAGAAAGGGGGTGGGATCAATTTCAAAATACCGGGGCAGTCCGTAGAGGTTGGTTACCAGCTCGAATGGTTTAAAGGGGGAGGTATTAGACAGAGCTACCGGAACCTTACTTTCCTCGCGTTTATGAGGCTTTCCTACCACGATTTCCAGCTGTGAAAAACATTTAAGTCCAGCCTTCAGTTTGGCTAGATCAACCTTTCTAATCCATCCTTCCAGGACAAAGGTGTACGGGCTTGATCCAGTATTTGCCGCCACCTTCCTTTCCCGGAGCAAATGATAAAAATGGTCGTACAGGGCCATAAGTTTGATCTTTTCCCGGCAAATTCTCTTTGATTCGGCCTTGATCTGTCCTATTTGATTTTCTACCTGCTCGATCCTCTGGCGGATCTTCTTTAGTTTTCTCTCCGGGACTCCGAATTTCTTAAGTTGAATCTTTTCTACCTTCAATCTCTCGAAAATTGATTCTAACTTCTCCTGGTCTTCTTTCAGGAAGATAAGCAAGAAGAAAAGATTGCCTGCCTCTTCGCGAATGAGATTTAAATGGGTCGCTTCCAGTTTCTCCAGTTCTTTTAGAAAGAGATCTTTTGCCTCGGCCCGAATCGTCCCCAGTTGGTAGCCAACCCATCTTCCTTCCTCCAATCTTTCCGTAGAGATAGGTAGCTGCCTCCAAGGTGAGAGAAGAGAATACTCTTCTTCAAGACTGTTTTTTTCTTCCCTGAGAACTTCGAAATCTTCTTCGAACTTCTCACATCTTTTATGGATTTTCTGCCAGTCAAAATTTTCAATCCAGGTGGAAAAATCTTTTTCTTTTATTATGGTCTTACTCGGGAAAAATCCTAGTGAGGTTTTTTTTTCATCAAACTGCTCCAGGTATTTAATGGTCCAATTAAGCCGAGAGAGTTTGTCCTCCAGCTCCTCTGTCTTTATTGAGGTTGGCTTAAAGGATGAGCCTGTTGTCTTTTCATCAGTCTTTCGAGGCTGGAAAAGGGCCAAATCTCCCAGTCTTTTAATGATAGAATCTCGAAGACTAAGATCTCCAAAAATATATACCTTCCTCATCTCATAGAGAGCCATTGCTTTGCCCTTTTGACAATGGATTCTATTACTTGGGCTAGATTCCCCCTTTTTTGATTTTCAATATTTTTTCTTTTTTCTCCAAACTCTTCTCTGATTCTTTTTATTTCTTCCTCCGCCTCTTTTAATATCTTCTGTTTTATTTTTTCCCCTTCTTTTTTCCCCTCTTCCTTAGCTTGGGTGAGAATTTGTTCGCTTTTTTCACGAGCCTGTTCCAACATCTTTTCTTTTTTCCTTCTTCCCTCCTCCAGTATTTTTCTTGCCTCACTTTCCGCTTTCTCTATTCTTTTCAGAGCCTCTTCCGGCATTTCTCTCTCCCATCTTGATTAGTTCAGTTTTGGCTTCTTCAAGCATCTGACGAGCCAAAAGATCCGGATACTTACCCTGGAAAACAATTCTTTTTATTCCTGCATTTATTATCATTTTACTGCAGGTGATACAGGGCTGGTGGGTGCAGTAAAGGGTCGATTGCTTGATACTTATTCCGTATAAAGCAGCCTGAATTATGGCGTTCTGTTCAGCATGTAGACCCCGACAGATCTCCTGTCTTTCCCCGGAGGGGATATTTAGCTTATCACGAAGACATCCTACCTTCCTGCAATGAGGTAAATTACGGGGGGCACCATTATACCCGGTAGAAAGAATTCTCTTTTCCTTGACTAATAAAGCTCCCACCTTTCGCCTCAGGCATGTGGAACGAGTAGCTACCAGCTCGGTAATCTGCATAAAATATTGGTCCCAGGAAGGCCGTTTTTCGGTCATTCCGTGCAGCCCACCAATTTCTCCATCATGGCTTCTATGCTTTTCTCAATCTCTCGGCCACATTCTCGATAACTTTCCTCGGATCCTCCCATAGGATCAAGAATTTCTTCTTCTACTCCTAAAGCAAATTCTTTAAGCAAGAACACCTTACCTTCAGCTAAAGAGGAAAGCTCCAGAACTTTATTTTTATGCATCTTTTCCATTACCAAGATTAAATCAGCCTCTTCCACCATCTTTTGGTTTAAAGGCTTACTCATATGATAAGATATATTTATTCCCTTTTCTTTCATCATTTTCTGGGTTAAAGAGGATGATCCCCAGCCAGGCAAGGTACTTGTTCCTGCTGAGTCAATTTTTATCTCGCCTCTATGTTTTTGATGCCACTTTTTTTTTAATAGACCCTGGGCCATAGGACTTCGACATGTGTTACCAGTGCAGACAAAGAGAACATTTTCTTTTCTCTGCCATACTTTCTCTATTTGCTGGGGGCCGAGCCACCCTTCCCTGATTAAAAGAGGGGGAAACCGAGTAACATCTACTATGGTAGATTCCACACCTAATAGACTCTCTCCTCCATCGATGAGAAGATCTATACCATCTAATAGTGCTTCATCAAGATCTGCAGAAGTAGAAGGGGTGAGTTCGCCTGATAGATTAGCACTGGTGGTCGCCAAAAGAATCCTCCCCTTTTCAATAATCGTTTGAGGGATAGGATGAGCCGAGAGCCTTAATCCAATCTTTCCTTGTCTGCTGATCAAGCTGCGAGGGGCGCCTCGGCTCGCCTTAAAAATTAAGGTAAGAGGACCAGGCCAGAACTCGTTTACCAATCTTTGGGCAAAAAGCGGGACCGCCCGAGCAAACCGTATGAAGCTCGCTTTCTTCCCTAGGAACAGGGTCATAGGCTTATCCAGGGGCCTATTTTTCACCTGGTAGAGCCTCTTTACGGCTACCTCATTCTCAGCATCAACTGCGAGACCACAGACTGTATCAGTGGGAAAGGCTACTATCTTACCTTCCTTCAATATTTGAACGACGCGCTCTATTTTTTCCTTTTCCGGATGATCAGGGTCCATCTTAATGATCTTCATCCCACAGCACTTCTATTCCCTTATCTGTCCGTCTCCTATTATAATAAACTTGCTGCTAGTTAGCTCGTTGACCCCCATGGGGCCTCGGGCATGTAATTTCTGGGTACTTATTCCTATCTCTGCGCCCAGCCCGAACTCACCTCCGTCAGTGAACCGGGTAGAGGCGTTCACATAAACGGCTGCTGAGTCGACCTCCTGCAAGAATCTTCTCGATTTTCTTAAATTTTCGGTAACAATCGCATCAGAGTGATGGGAGCCATACCTATTGATATGATTGATAGCCGCCTCGATGCCTTTCACTACTTTAACAGAGAGAATAAGATCGAGATACTCAGTCTGCCAATCCTCCTCAGTAGCAGGCTTGATTCCTTCTACTATTTTGCAGGTCCTTTCATCTCCTCTAATCTCCACGCCGGCTTCTTGAAATTTTTTAATCATACCTGGCAGAAATTGAGCAGCAATCTTTTCATCCACCAGAAGAGTTTCCATAGCATTACAAACTCCCGGTCGCTGAACCTTGGCGTTGAAAGCAATTTTCTTAGCCATCCCTAAATCTGCCTCTTCGTCTACATAAGTGTGACAAACGCCTTTGTAATGCTTGATTACCGGAATACTAGAGTTTTCAGTAACCGTACCAATGAGGCTTTCTCCTCCTCGGGGAATGATGACATCGATATATTCATCGAGTTTTAGCATCTCTATTACCGCGTTTCTATCCGTAGTTCTTATTAATTGAATAGATCCTGCGGGAAGTTCTGCCTCCTCCATTACTTTTCTCAAAAGGTCGGCTAGAACAATATTGGAATGGATGGCCTCAGATCCTCCTCTCAAGATAGTGGCATTTCCCGCCTTTAGACAGAGTCCAGCAGCATCTACCGTGACGTTTGGCCGTGCTTCATAAATAATGCCTATTACTCCTAAGGGAACGATTACTTTACCAATCGAAAGCCCATTGGGTCTTCTCCACATCCTCTCCACTTTGCCTATCGGATCCTCCAGTCTGGCTATCTGCCTCAGGCTACTGGCCATCTGCTTGATCCTCTTATCGTTTAAGGTTAATCTATCTATTAAGGCACCGGATAATCCTTTTTCTCTGGCTAATCCAACATCTTCGCCGTTCTCCTCTTTTATTCTTCTGGCATGGGTTTCAATAGTATCGGCCATTCTTAAGAGAACCTCATCCTTTGTCTTTGAGGATAGGTTAGCTAGCTTTTGACTGGAAAATTTAGCGCGTCTGGCTATCTCCAGAACATCTTCTTTGAGGCTCATTTTGGCTCCTTGCTATAATTTCGGTACCTTTCAGCTCCTTGAACTGCTCTAATCAAACACTCAAAGTCCTTGTGAGCAGTAGTCTATTCTACCCCCCCATTGGTAAAAGTCAAGTCAGCAATTTTTTGCTTGCATTTAATAGGGAGTTTGATATACTGACCTAAAAGGAGGTGTTGTTAGAGAAGTAATTCTTCAATTGGGAGTAAAGGTTAGTCTTTTGAATGGGAAAAGATATAGAAAAGCTGGACTAGATTATTTAGAGTGAATAAGGTAAAGAATTTTATAAACAAAATATAATTTAAGGAGGGAAAAATGGCTTATGAGGAAGGAGATGAGGTTAACTTTCCCATGCCTGTTTCTAGGAAGTGGATTGGCTGGGGGATCTTAGGGATCGTTTTGATAATCATCTTGGTCTCTATCTTTTATACAATAGGACCCGAGCAAGTCGGAGTGATTAAAAGATGGGGCAGATTTGTCAGGACTACTGAGCCGGGACTTCATTTTAAAATTCCCTTCGCCGAAACGGTAACCAAGGTCAGGGTAAGGCATATCTTTAAAGAAGAGTTCGGGTTCCGAACTTTGCGAGCTGGAGAAAGAACGCTTTATGCACCTGGAGAATTTACTGATGAGTCCTTGATGCTGACCGGTGACCTTAATGCTGGCGTTGTGGAATGGATCGTGCAATACAAAGTCAAAGACCCTGTTGATTTCCTATTTAACGTAAGAGATGTGCGGAGTACGGTGAGGGCTATTTCAGAGGCGGTCATGCGTCGGGTAGTGGGTGACAGGAGTATCGATGAGGTCTTGACGGTGGGAAGAAGAGAAGTAGGTGAGAAAGCACAGGAGGAGCTCCAAGGAATACTGGATAGCTATGGAATAGGGATTAGGGTAGTCACCGTTAAATTAAAGGATGTAAATCCTCCTGATCCGGTAAAACCTTCTTTTAATGAAGTTAACGAAGCTAAGCAGGACAAAGAGACCACTATCAATCAGGCCTGGCAGGCTTACAATGAAGCCATTCCCAAGGCGAAAGGAACGGCGGAAAAAACGATTAGCGTAGCGGAAGGATACGCCATAAATAGAGTCAATCGAGCTAAGGGAGAGGCTAATAAGTTCGTGGCTGTCTGGAAGGAATACCGGGCGGCTAAAGATGTAACCGAGACGAGATTGTATCTGGAAACATTGGGAGAGATTCTACCCAAGATAGGAAGAACCTATATACTTGATGTAGACCAAAAGGGGATACTTCCTCTGCTCTCCCTTGGTGAAAAAGGAGGTAAGGAATGAGACTCACAAGATTGGTTCCTATAATAGTGGTGATTATCATAGGTTTGATAGTTCTCGGCGGCACCTTGTATACTGTAGACCAGACCCAACAGGTGGTCATTACCCAGTTTGGTGAACCCATTGGAAAACCCATAACCAAAGCTGGCCTTTACTTCAAGAAGCCTTTTGTCCAGAAGGTAAATTACTTCGACAAGCGTCTTTTAACCTGGGATGGACTTCCTACCCAGATTCCTACCAAAGATAAGAAATATATCTGGGTTGATACTACCGCCCGCTGGAAAATCGTTGATCCTCTTAAGTTTCTCCGGACCGTAGGAAATGAGCGCACAGCCCAGTCCAGGTTGGATGACATTATTGATTCTGCTACCAGAAACCAGATCACCAATCATCTGCTCTACGAACTGGTGAGAAATTCAAGTAGGGAGTTTGTTCAAACCGAGCTGGGCATCCAGGCTGCAGAAGAGATCAGAGAGGTGAAATTTGGTCGAGAGAGGATAACCCGGGATATATTAAAAGAAGCTTCTCGAACAGTACCCCCATTCGGAATAGAACTGGTGGACGTGAGGATTAAAAGGGTCAACTATGTGGAAGAAGTAAGGAGGAAGGTTTACGCCAGAATGATCTCGGAGAGAAAGAGAATAGCGGAAGAATATCGCTCCGAAGGTCAGGGCAAAAAAGCCGAGATTGAGGGTATGAGAGAAAAAGAGCTGCAAAAGATCACCTCGCAGGCTTACCGACGGGCGCAGGAGATTATAGGTAAAGCTGATGCTGAGGCTACCAGGATTTATGCTGGGGCTTACAGTAAAGATCCTAGATTCTATTCTTTCTTGAAGACCCTGGATACCTACAAA
>JBHIEA010000011.1:0-19455 GCA_046760365.1 bacterium | reverse complement strand
GGGGAGGCGATTCCATCGCCGCTCTCAAGAAGATGGGCTTAAAAGATAAGATGAGCTATGTCTCCACGGGAGGAGGGGCTTCTCTGGAATTCCTGGAGGGAAAAGAGCTACCAGGAGTAACCTCGCTCAGTGATAAGAAATAGGAGGAGAAGTTGCGAAAGCCTGTCTTTGGTGGCAACTGGAAAATGAACAAAACGGTAAAGGAATCTATCGAGGCGGTGAAGCAGCTAAAAGAAGAGATTGGAGACGTTATGAGGGTGGAAGTAGCAATTTTTCCTCCCTTTATTTCTCTTTGGGCAGTAAAAAAGATCATCGAAGATAGCCGGATAGGCCTGGGAGCACAGAATATGTACTGGGAAGAAAAGGGTGCCTATACTGGAGAAGTATCTCCTCTTATGTTGCTCGATGCAGGGTGTAAGTATGTGATTCTGGGCCACTCCGAGAGAAGGCAATATTTTGGAGAAACCGATGCCGGAGTAAACCGGAAAACTAGGGTGGCTCTTTCTCTGGGACTCACTCCGGTGGTCTGTGTAGGAGAAAGACTAGAGGAAAGGAAAGCTGGTAGAGCAGAAGAAGTTGTTAAATCTCAGGTGAGAAAGTGCCTGGAAGGACTTGATTTGCGGCAAGCAAAGAAATTAATTATTGCTTACGAGCCAGTTTGGGCTATAGGGACAGGTGAGACGGCTACTCCTCACCAGGCTCAGAAGATGCATAGCTTCATCAGGGGAATCTTGGAGGAACTTTGGGGAAAGGAGATATCCTCCTCCATACGTATTCAATACGGAGGAAGTGTAAAGCCGGAGAATATTAAGGATTTAATGAGACAGCCAGATATAGATGGTGCCCTGGTAGGAGGAGCCAGTCTGATTATCAGTTCCTTCGTTAAAATTGTCAAATACGAGGAGTGAAGATGGGATTTATTTTGACTATCCATGTATTCGTCTGCATTTTGTTGGTAGCCATGATTTTATTGCAGGTGGGAAGGGGAGCTATTACGGGAGCATCCTTCGGGGGGGGAGTAAGAACTTTCTTTGGTCCTTCCGGGGCCGTTACTTTTCTGGGAAAGGTTATCATTGCCCTGGCAGTGATCTTCGTAGTAACAACCCTTATTCTGTCAATATTGGCAACCGGAGGTAAGCCTCCCAAGATTAAATCCAGGCCCCGGGAGTCGAGCAGGCAGGAGGTAGTTGATGCAAGACATTTCCTTCCAGTTTTTAAAGCAACTAGTGGAAGCTCCCAGTCCTTCGGGATTTGAGCAACCAGTACAAAAGATAGTTAGACAGCAGATGATGAAGTTTGCCGATGAGGTCAAGACAGATGTTCACGGAAATGTTATTGGAATAAGGAATCCCGGGGGAAATCCCCGTTTGATGCTGGCTGGACACTGCGATGAGATTGGATTTATGGTTAGATATATTGATAAAGCTGGATTTATCTTCTTCTCCTCCATTGGGGGAATAGATGCCCATATTGTTCCCGGAAAAAGGGTAAAGATCCACACTCGAAATGGTCCGGTATTGGGAGTGGTAGGGAAAAAACCTATTCATATCTTGGAACGAGAGGAAAGAAAGAGGGTGGTTAAGCTCTCTGAGCAGTGGATTGATATAGGTGTCAAGGACAAAAAAGAAGCAGAAAAACTGGTCTCTATCGGGGACCCGATTACATTTTCTGAAGGATTAGAAAAGCTCCAGGGTAAACTGGTAAGCTCACGGGGATTTGATGATAAGATGGGGACTTTTGTGGTGTGCGAGGTTCTAAGAGCCATCGCTGATAAGCCATTGGAAGTAGCCATATTTGCTACTTCCACCGTTCAGGAGGAAGTGGGCCTGAGAGGGGCACGAACAGCAGCCTACTCCATCAATCCCCAGATAGGGATTGCCGTGGATGTGGGGATAGCCACTGATTTTCCTGGAGTTGATAAAAAGAAGCAAGGGGAGATACGTATAGGAGAAGGGGCCATTCTTTATCGAGGAGCTAACATAAACCCTAAAGTGGCAGAACTGCTAATTAAGACTGCTCAAGAAGAACACATCCCTTACCAGCTTTCTGGAGAGGCTAAAGTCACTCCTACCGATGCCAATGTTATTCAGATTAGTCGAGCAGGAGTAGCCGCGGGTCTGGTCTCGGTGCCTGTGCGTTATCTTCATAGCCCCATAGAGATTCTTTCACTCCGGGATCTAGAGAATGTGGTAAAGCTTTTAAGTGCCTTTGTTCAGAGGGTAAATGGGAAAATGAGTTTCATACCCGGAGAGTAAGGGTTTGTAATCTGTTTAGAAGCTATAGGAGAGGGAAAAGCGGTGAGTATCACGAAGATCTTGGTTGTATGAGAAGGCATAGTTGAGCTCAACCCTTCCTACTTTCTTTCCTATAGGGATATGAAAACCTAACCCTGCAGTAATCCGAAAATCAGCGAACTTCTGGAATATTTTAACCACTCCCAGGCGAACCCCGAGAGCTTTTATCGGCCACCACTCGCCGCCCAAGCGAATTTCCCTGGGAAAATCTTCTCTGGAAGCTCCTATATCTAAAGCTAAAAGGCCACGGGGAGAAAATCTATAGGCTGTGCCCAATTTGACAGTAAGTGGTATAGATTCTCTCCTGCCCGTTCCCCACTTTACTTGAGAGATTAAATTCTCTACCTTAGTCCCGCACGAGAACTTCCTTCTTCGTATAAAAAAGGCGGCGTCTAAACCATAGCCACTTGCCTCCTCCCAGGTAGTGGTCTGTTTTAGGTATTTTATATTGACTCCCCAGCTACTAAAAATCTCCTTCAGGCTTGGTTGGGCAGTTGACAAAAACTGTCCATAGGAATAGAAGATCAAGTCATAATTCCATTTTTCTGGTTCAAGATCAGCCGATAGTCGACTCCAACTGATTCCTCCTGCCCCCATGCCGGTAGAGGGCTCCACGAAGGAAAGGAAGTAATGATGCAGAAGACCCAAACTATACAAATCGGCGTGCATTGTTCCCAGTTCTCTTTGCCTGATCTGGACCAAACCGGCTGGATTAAAGTGGCAGGCTCCATAGTCGTCGGCTATGGCTACAAAGGTGCCGCCCATACCTACAGCTCTAACACTAATAGGAAGACCGACAAAGCCGCTGTCGGTGATATGCAAATAATCAGCGGCCTGCCCAGGCCAGGGAATTAGAAGGGTTAAACTGCTGACTGTTATAACGACTAATAAAATTTGGGTTTTTTTTCTTGAGGCTGCTTTGATTAATTGCGTAGTCACAGGTTCGGCTCTCGATGATGGTTTTTCAAAGCTCTTTATACCACACTCACAAAAAACAGTCAAACAGGATGGCTCCAGTTTCCGGGGAAAATACTCTTCTTTTGGCTGCCCGGCGAGGTGTTTTCCATAAGGCAGCCGCGATGAAGGCGGGTCTATACGTTCTAAACTTTTAGTTCTTCTCCAATCTTATATGTCGCCCATAAGAGATACAGTATACGGACATCAGTAGAACTTAGCGGCAACGTTGGAAAGACACCGAGCACAGGGCAGCCTCAAACCTTCTCGGGAAACTGGAGGTATGGTTTTACTCATTTATATTCAATTCCCTTTACTTTATTTATATGTTTTTCTGCTGAGGCCGCGGCTAAGGCGCCTTCTCCGCAGGCAACTATCACCTGCTTTAGCAAATTTTTTCTTACGTCACCACAAGCAAAGATACCAGGCACATTAGTCTCTAAATTGGCTCGCGTTTTTACGAATCCCTTTTTGTCGAGCTCTATCAAGCCTCGGATAAACTCTGTGTTTGGTTTTAAGCCGATAGAAATGAATACACCTGAGCAAGAGACCTTTTTTATCTTCCCGGTTTCTAGATCTTTGAGCTCAACCCCCTCAACCTGTTTATCTCCATAAATCATGGTTACTACTGATCTAAAGATTGTCTCAACTTTAGGATTTCTAAGCGCTCTTTCCTGCAGAATCTTTTCTGCTCTCAGCATTCCTCGTCGGTGAACAAGATAGACTTTTCTCACAAATTTAACCAGATATAAAACCTCTTCTAAGGCAGTATTGCCTCCCCCCACTACCATCACCTCTTGATCCTTAAAAAAGGGACCATCACAAGTAGCACAATAGGACACCCCCCGTCCAACAAATGTTGCCTCTCCCTCGGCTCCTAATTTACTTGACTCAGCGCCACTGGCGATTATTACTGCTAGCGTGGGAAATTTTTTGTCGGAGAGGGTATGAATGATTTTCTTTTCCTGATCCAGTTCAATTTTCCTAGCTTCGTCTCGTTCTAGCTTCATCCCCAAGTTTTCTGCTTGTCTCTGCATCTTCTCCATCAGTCTCTTGGGGGATAACGAAAGTGGAATCCCAGGATAGTTTTCAATCCTTTGGGAAAGAAGGATCTGACCTCCAGGAGCAAGTCTTTCCAGGACCAATGCATCCAGTCGCGCTCTTCCAGCGTAAATAGAGGCTGTCAACCCTGCTGGTCCGGCTCCAATTATTACTAGATCATAAGTTTTCTTCCTCATTCTTATCCTCGTCGTACCAAGGAAACCGCATTCTCAGCGGTCTGGGTAGGCGTCGCGGAGTATTCCTGTCCGTCTACTCAAGGAGCAATAGGGTATCGACCAAACTTGTCCACGGCTCGATAGAGGGCAATGATATTCTCAGGAGGTGTGTCTTTTTGGATACAGTGTGCGGGAGATACAATATAGCCGCCACCTTTGGCAAGTGCGTGTATCCGGCTTTCCACGTGCTCCTCTACTTCCTCGGGTGAGGAATACGGGAGGATGCGCTGAATATCTATCCCTCCCCAGAACGAGAGCTTTTCTCCAAATTCCCTCTTGAGGTCTTCCGGCTCCATGTCCTTTGCCAAAGGTTGAATAGGTTCGAGTATGTCCAGTCCGATTTCAATAAGGTCAGGAATAAACTGACGAACGGAACCGCACGAGTGCTGAAACACTCTTGCATCGGTTCGGGAATGAATAAACTCATTTATTTCCTTTTGACGAGGCTTGATGAACTTCCTGTACATCTCTAGAGAAATCTGGGGTCCACGCTGAGTTCCCAGGTCATCGGACGTTTCAACGACTTGTATATAGTCACCCACAGTATCCAGCAATACCTTGTAAAAGCCCTTTTGCAGTTCAAGTTCCTTGTCCAATAGCGTATTCACGAAACCCTCATCCGAGGCCAAGTCCACAAAGAACTGTTCAAAACCCCTCATCCATAAAGAGAACTCTAGAAAAGAATTCATGGGAACCGCAGCCTTTATAGCGTAGTCTGTTTCATTGTAAAGTCTCTCCACTTCCTGACGGAGGCCATCGGTTCTGCCAGGAGCATACGGATCCGGCCAGGGAAAATTCTGGATGTCTTCTGTTTTTGCGTCTGCTAGGGGATGCCCAACGATCTCTGTGTAGAGAGTGGTATTTTTCCTGACCATTCCCCACTCATTGATCATAGTGCCGTCAGGGTTCATCTTGGGTTCATATCCCTTTGGAGCTCGGAGAAACACCGTGACTATGTCCACATCCAACGCCTCCAGCACACGCTCATCAAACCGCGCCACTATCCTCCACTCATTGAATTCAGCTCTATCGTCCTTGATACCCAAGAAATCAACAAAGCGCCTGTATGCATCATCTGTCATCCCCGCAGCCCACCCACAATCTTTTGGTACGCGATCAGGCTCCTGGTGACTAAGAGCGGTGATTACACGTTCTCGCCTGGTCATCTTCTTCTCTATCTCTGGGTTGTCCTGACATCTGGACTGTTCCTCCTGCTATCAAAAGCCATAGTTTCCACCGATTAGTATCACGAGATACTCCTTCTTCATGGGTGGATATTCTAGGATGAGGACCGCTCGACATATTCTCTCCTCAATGTTGCAATCAATACACTCCGACGTTTCGGCGCAGGGAACCTTTACATCGAGTCTCCTCGCGTTGCAAACCGCAGCTACATAATGAGCTCGCCAGAGAGCCTGTTCTACATTTGATACGATCTTGTTTGTCCCGCAAACCACGATGACCTTGTCTGGTCCGCCATAGAGCATAGAGGCTATTCGGTTGCCTGCCCCGTCTACGCACACTATTTTGCCGTCAAGCGTCAAAGCGTTAATACTGGTTATGAAAACATCGCTCTTCCGCAGAACTTCCTTTCTGAGCTTCCAAGCTTCCTCAGAGAAAACTCCAACAGAATCAGGATCAAGCAAGGTGTAGTCAAGCGACCGTATTCTGCTAAGGATTCCTGTCTCATTCAAGGTAATGGAGCCGCCGGTGCCGATTATCTGGCCCGGTTCGAGCGCCCCTATCACTTTTTTGCAAGCTTGCTCTGCTGTTGGAACGTAGACTGCCTCATAGCCCTTTCTCTTCAAGCTCTTCACAACCATTCTTGCCTGACACTCAATGAACCATTTTTTAGCTGTATGCATCGCTTCCACAGCCTCCTCTCAGGTACATTATGCAAAAGAGACCACGGAACTTCTCTCCAGACCCCGAAACTCTACGTCATTTTCTACTGTTTTTGGCCCGAACATGCGGAAATTGTAAGCGTCGGGTTCCCTGATTTCCTTGGTTATTCGCATACATCTCTTCCTTTACCCTTTTACTGCTCCTAGCGTCAAACCTCGAACAAGGTGTCTTTGTAAGAACAACGTTATTACCAGAATCGGAATCATAATAATGGTTGCCGCGGCGGTGGCAGGACCCCATGCTGTCTCCATCCATCCTCTAAACTCTGTGGCGGCAACCGTTGCCGGTTTTGCCTTAGTGGACGTTAAGACCAGCGCAAACAAGAACTCGTTCCAGCTGAACATGATACAGAAGAGGGAGGTAACTACAAGACCCGGCAGACTCAAAGGCAAGACAATCCTCAAGAAAGCTGCCCATCTGGAACAACCGTCGACCAAGGCAGCTTCCTCCAAATCCACAGGTATCTCTTCAAAGAACCCTCTCATGACCCAAACTGCAAAGGGAATGGTAATGATGCTATCCGTAAGAATTGGCGCAAGATGAGTATCTATCAGCTTGAATCCTCTCATCAAAATGTAGATAGGCAGTACAACCGCCGGTGGAGGCATCATCCTGGTGGAAAGCATCCAGAAGGCGAGATTCTCTTTGCCCCTGAATCTATATCTGGCGAAAGCATAACCGGCCAAGGATCCCACCGTTATGGCTATTGCGGTCGCTCCCAGAGAAATGATGATGCTGTTCAACATGTACCGAGGAAAGGCGATCCGAGCAAAGGTGATATAATTGTAACTGTCCAGAATTGGACGAAATATCCAGACCGGAGGTGTTGACAGCACTTCAGCTTTAGATTTGAAGGAGGTAGTCACAGTCCAGTAGATGGGAAACAAAGCCACGGCCAAGGCCACGGCTATTCCAAAGTAGTACAAGGCCTTCTTGATGGACTTCATCATTCTTAGCTACCCTGCTCCGGCTTTCCGTAGGACCCTGATATATACAGTACTGAACATTATGATCATTATCAATGCAAGATAAGAAAGAGCTGCAGCATATCCCATGCTAAAGTATCTGAAACCATTTCTGTAGATGTAGAGACTGATTGTTTCGGTCGAAATCCCCGGGCCCCCTCCTGTCAATTGGAATATCTTGTCAAAAATGCGGAAAGCATCCATGAATCTGATAATTACCGCTATCAAGATAATCGGTTTGAGGAGGGGCAAGGTTACATATCTAAAGATTTGCCAGGAAGAGGCCCCATCAATCTGTGAACTCTCATAGACGTCCTGAGGAAGAGATCTTAAGCCCGCAAGGAGCAGTAAGAACGTAAAAGGAGTCCACTGCCACGTGTCGGCTATTATTATGGCGGGCATCGCAGTTAGAGGCTTTGACAACCACGTCACCGGTTCGATCTTTAACAGTCCCAGCATATTGTTAATTATTCCAAAGTCTTTCTTGTACATAAAGAGCCATATCAGGCCAACCAGTATTGGGGGAACCATCATAGGCAGAACCAACAGACTGCGCAAGATGTTCTCCCCCTGAAGTTCTCTACTGAAAAGGAGTGCAAGACCCAATCCAATTGAGAACTGTAGCCCCACCGCGGAGAAGGTGAAAACGAAAGTGTTTAGTATTATCCGCCAGAATACTGAGTCGGCAAGTATAGTAGAGTAGTTCAGCACCCCTACGAATTTCCATGGGGCTGGTTTGGTGAGACTCCACTTGTGAAAGCTAAGAGCGAGAGAGAAAATGAGAGGATAGATCGTTAAGACGACAAGAAACCCGACTGCGCCACTTATCAAGGTATAGGGAGTGATCTCCGCTCGGATGCTTTTCATGACCTCACGCTACAACCAGAAGAAAGCCCGGCAGCCCGTAGGTCTGCCGGGCTCCCGTCCTTTCTTACTTGAAGTAACCCGCTTCTTCCAAGATCTTGTAGGCGTTCTCACTCCCTCTCTTTAATGCATCTTCAGAAGAGAGCTCACCGGTAAGGACTTTCTGGAATTCTATGGACAGAGCATCGTCCATTGCACTCCACTCTGGTATCTCCAGATACATCGTGGCCCACCTTCCCGACTCTCGAAGAGCTTGAAACCACCAGTACTTCTTTGTAAGCTCCGGATCCGTGAGGACACTGGTTCGGCAGGGTGTTGCACCCCCGGCAAGGGTGGTTCTGCGCATTATGTCCTTGCTGGTTGCCCACTTGATGAACTCAAACGCAGCTTTTTTGTTTGGGGCATCCTTAGGAATACAGAGAGCGTTCACCCCAAATCTTCCTGGCCAAGGAACATTGGCCCTTACCTTGCCCACCACCTTTGATGCTTCTGGGTCATCATACCACGATCCCCCATTCGACCAGTTCCACATCATAGCCACAACGCCCCGTTGCATCGCAGATCCCACTTCACCAAACTCCCAGGTCAGACTCTCGGGTGGTGCAGCTTCGTCATAAAGTCGCTTGTATAGCTTGAGAGCTTTGAGAGCAGTAGGATTGTTGAAGGTAGTCCTAAGGAAAGCCTCTGGTCGTGGACGAATAAATCCGCCGTAGGCAAAGAAGAAACTCAGCCACTCGTCAACCAAACCGGTTCGGCTTGCAGAAAGAGCAACTCCATAGACACCGCCTCGGGTCAGTTTCTTCGCATGACTGTAGTACTCGTCAACGTCCCGGGGAGGCTGAAGTCCTGCGCTATCAAGCAAGTCTTTTCTATACCAGTTGAGAGGAATTCCTGCAAGGTGAGGGAAGCCGTACAGCTTTCCGTCCCTGGTGAATACACTTAGGGTCAATGGAGTATACGAGGTGTAATCATCGAGATCAAACTCGGCCGCATTGAAGAGCCTGGGATCCTCCATGAATTCGTTTATCGGATACAGATAGGGTAGATACTCCGCAAACCAAAGACTCTCCACGTGAAGCACATCGTAGGCTCCTGTCTGTGCCGAAAGATCGACGAGGTTCTTCTCCAGTATTGCTCCATAGCCCGTTTCTATCAAGGTAATTCTTATTCCCGTTTCTTTCTCAAACTCAGGGATAAGAGTCTTCAGTCCCATATTGGTGGGAAAACCTGCGATGAAGGAGATCTTCAACTCCTGACCGGCGTATGGCTTCGCTGCTAGTCCCTGCCCGCAAAGGGCAAACACCAAAACAGCTATTATCAATAACATCCATTTTCGCACCGTACATTCCTCCTTTCTCTACCGGTCACGCACCCGACCGGTCTTCGGACACCAAAAGTGCCCCCTCTCTTTCACACACAATCAGAATCTAGTTTCACCTCCTTTCATTCTGCGGTCGGTTTTCTCTAGGTTTCTCCAAACAAGTCTCTTTGACAACCCGCTAGGTGCTGCTCCATAGCTTCCCGAGCATGATCCCGGTTCTTGCTTTGAATCGCAACCAAGATTCCTCTATGTTCTTCCAAGTATCTTTGGCGTCTCTCCGGAACACAATACCCTGTTTCCCTGAATCGCATCGACAGACCTGTGGTTGAACTTTCAACTAAGTGGGCCACCACTCGCAGGATCTCAACATTGTGGGCTGACCGTGCGACATCGATGTGGAACTCATTGTCCAATCTCAGGAAATCTTCGTATTCTTGCGACACTGAAAGGCGAGACTGAATGCTGTACATCTGCTCTAGGCACTGCTCCAGTCTTGCTACATCCTCCTTTTGAGCTCTCTCGGCTGCACGACCAGTGACTTCTGGCTCTATCATCGTTCGAGCTTCAAGCAATTCAAAAGGACTCTCATCTTCCTTTAGGTGCCTGAAGTTCTCATCCAAAACCGACGGGCTAGACACCTTCTTAATAAAGATGCCCTTTCCTCCTATACTCTCTACCAAACCCATAATCTCCAAGGCAACTATGGCCTCTCTTACCGAAGGGCGCGAAACTTTCAGTTTCTCAGCTAATACCACCTCTGGTGGGAGTTTCTCTCCGGGTTTGAGTCTCCCTTGCTCTATGAGTCTCCGAATTTGCTTCACTACCTTAATGTACAGTTTCTCAGTTCTTATCTCTTCGAACATCAACATCCTCTGTTTAATTATATCACATAGATGACAGCTTGTCAAGTTGTCAGGCTCCCCGGTGTCATGACCGCCGAGGCCCTAACACACTCAACTTCCTCATCACTAGAGGGCATGAATCTGCCACCAATCCATTGACTTCGGCAAAGACCTCTGCGAAAAGGGAGACGCCTAGAATGTCTGACGGAAAGAAACACACAACGGCTCCAAGGAAAGAGCAGTGCAAAAGTGGCTCCGGTAAGAGTATTTCTCTTGAAGGCTCAGCCTACCAGAGCTTCCCAAGTATACAAAGCCACTGTCCAGACATCAGACACTCTCCCTAAATCCTGACTTATGCTGCCTTTCCCCGAAGAGGATTCAACTCGTCATGGTGTCGACTTGACAAGAAATCTTTTTTGTTTACAGTATAGAAAACGTTTACTATAATGACAGGTGTCTTAAAATGTGGGTGACTATCAAAGATGTGGCCAAGTTAGCCGGGGTTTCCATCGCCACTGTCTCGAGGGTGCTGAATAAAAGTTCCTATCCTGTAGCTGAGAAGACCAGAAAGAAGGTACTCAAAGCGGCCAAGGATTTAGACTTTCAACCAAGCAAATTAGCGGCAGGGTTAAAATTGGAGAAGTCAGCCGCCATTGGGTTGATCTTTCCCAGTTTTATGGGGGGCACATATTACTCTGAGATATTTCATGTCATTGAAGATGAGGCGGTTCGTAAAGGCTACGGTATAATCTTGGGTAGTTCATACGGGCACACAGAAAAAGAGGAGCTGCTCATCGACTTACTCAGGGAAAGAAGAGTGGAGGGGTTAATAATAATTCCTTCCTCGCATAATGTTGATTTAAAGTACTATCAGCGTTTGAGAGAAAAAATCCCTTTTGTATTCGTGGACAGATTCCTCCCAGGAATAGATGCCGACCGGGTGACTACCGATAATGTGAAAGGAGCCTATATAGCAGTAAAACATCTGATAAAGTTAGGCCATGAGAGAATTGCTTTGCTGAGTGGCCCAGAAGCTCCTTGTACTTCAATTCAGGAGAGAATTAAGGGATACGAAAAGGCGCTGGCTGAATTTGATATCAGATTCAGAAAAATAATCGAGACCGAAAAGGATTTAAACAAACCAAAGAGATGCGCCTACAAGGCTATGACATCCTTTTTGAACAGTGAATGCAGGACTTCAGCTCTCTTTGCTGTAAATGATGGCATTGCCGTTGGGGCTCTAAGGGCTATCAGGGAAGCCGGATTAAAGGTGCCGGACGATATGGCAGTCATAGGCTATGATGATGATGAGATAGCTCCATTTGCCTCAGTCCCTCTGACCACAGTAGGTCAGAGAAAAGAAAAGATGGGGAAAATAGCTGTTAAGCTGCTTTTGGAGAGGATTGGTCAAAAAAGGGAAATTTCTCGCCATATAATTTTAGAACCGAGATTAGTTGTAAGGGCCTCCTGTGGGGCAAAATCATTCAGCCAAAACACTGTTGGAGTACTCTCCCAAAAGGGAGTAAAAACTATGAATCTGAGTTAAGAATGGGTAAACAGGATCGCATGAATAGCATGGATTTAAGGGGGGTGATGAAATTATCTTTGATTAATAAAAAGCTAAATAGAGATGAGAAAAGAGTTTTTGAGAGAACTATCAACTATTGAGAGGAGGTGGTAAAGTAGTTTTTGAGAAGGCAAATCCTGTACTAAGGGGGTGATGACCAGATAAAAATATTTTTTCTTGATTCAAAGGTCAAAAATTTGGGAAAAGGAGGCATCCGAATGTTTAAAAAGCTTGTTTTTGTTCTGGTTGTTAGTCTGGTCTTAATCCCGGCCTTCATGGCCCAGGGAGCTCTTAATTTTGCTTCCACCCAGATGGTGCCGGTAGCAGAACAGAAGTTTGCCAAAGGGGTACTCCTTAAGGGCTTCACCGATGAAACCGGGGTTGCAGTAGAGTTCATACCTATGGAGTACCCTGAGCTGTTTGCTCGTCTGTCCGCTGAGGTTGCTGCGGCAAAGGTTACTGTGTCGGCTGTTGGTGAGCTGCACAGTGGGCTTGATCTGATGAACGCAAAGGGCCTGTTCGACGATCTCGCTGACGTAAGTTTTCCCAACCGGACCTTTATCAAAGCGCTGGAAGACTATTCAGTTATGGCAGGCAGAAAGGTTTATATACCCTGGATGCAGGCAACCTATGTCATGGTGGTCAATAAGAAGGCCTTTGAGCACCTGCCGCTTGGCTTGACGGCTGAAGATGTGACTGGTGCGAGCGAGAAATGGACCTACTATGCGCTGCTCAATTGGTCGAAGAATCTTAACGACGCATTCAAATCACCAAGACTTGGTTTCCCTATGGGCCCCAAGGGGCTATGGCATCGGTTCTTGCATGGTTACATCTATCCGGCCTTCACCGGCTATCAGGCAGCAGCATTCGACAGTCTACGGGCAGCCAAACTGTGGGAATATCTTAAGGAACTTCGACCCTATGTACATCCGGCAAGTTCTACTTGGGAGGCTATGGATGAGCCACTGCTCAAAGAAGAAGTGCTAATTGCCTGGGACCATACTGCCAGAGTAAAGAGTGCCATAATCGAAAAGCCGGGAGACTTTGCGATTGTTCCTGTACCCAGAGGACTCAAAGGTAGAGGTTATATTACAGTAGCTGTCGGTTTGGGAATTCCTGTAGGGGCACCGGACAAGGACAGTGCCATCAAATTAATCGAGTACCTCACGCGACCAGATATCCAGGTTAAGGTGCTGGAGAATGTGGGCTTCTTCCCCACAGTGAAAGAGGCAGAAGGTGCTATACCAGCGGGACCGCTGAAAGTCTTGGCCACCGGTGTACTTACCCAATCGGGAGCCGCAGATTCAGTCATGGTAATGATACCCAGTCTTGGTCCGAAGGGTGGCGAGTTCACAGCAACTTATCGTGACGTATTCACCAGGATAGTTATCGAAGGAGCCGATATCGAAACGACCATTACAGAGGCAGCAGATAAGATAAGAGCGCTGTTCGAAGAAGTCGGTGTGCCGATGGTCTAAGGAGTGAAAATTATGCGCCTCCCCAGGCAAAGCATGGGCTTAATCTTGCAGAGGGAGGCGCATAATTTTTAGAAAAAGAATCAAGGGGACAATGTTTTCTACCAGGAGAGAAAAAAATTTGATGCCCTACCTTCTTTTTCTTCCTACCTTGATTTTCTTAGCTGTTTTTGTTGGCTATCCCTTAGTGAAAACTCTGGAGCTCACCTTTATTTCAGAATCAGGTGGCCCTAGCTTTGAAAATTTTGTTGCTTTGGCGCGAGATTCTACCTTTTGGAAGGCTTTAAGATATACCCTGCTTTTGCTGGTCACCATAGTACCACTGCAGGTTTTGCTTGCATTCTTGCTTGCCCTTTTCGTGAATAGCAGGTTTAAAGGCTATATGACTATCCTCTATGTTATTTCTATACCGCTTGCCTTAAGCGATGTATCGGCTGGCCTCATGAGTTACAATATTTTTACTTCGCACGGTTTTTTGAATAAACTTTTGATGAGATTCGGGATAACCGAGACGCCTATTTACTTCTTTGGGTTGGGGCTGAGTTCAAGGGCTTTCTGGGTAATAGTGCTAACCGAGGTTTGGAGAGCAGCACCCTTGGTATTCGTCATTCTTCTAGCCGGCCTTCAGATGATAAGTAAGGATTACCTTGAAGCAGCTGATGTATTTGGATTCAGCAAATGGCAAAAGTTCTTTCACGTGACACTGCCGCTCATCATGCCGAGTCTACAATCGGCTCTACTTATCAGAACGTTGTTTGCCTTTCAGATATTCGCGGTTGTCTGGCTGCTTTCCGGTAGAGATATCCCGATACTGGCAGGTGAGGCATACTATCAGCAAGCTGAGCTTTTCAACTCTCGGCTTGCGGCAACCTATGGGTTTATCATTGCTTTAATCTGTATACTTGTCAGTTGGGCTTATATCACGATCCTTAGATCCAAACGTCTTGGGGCGTGAAGATGAGGAGAAGCTAGGGGTCATGAAAAGAGAAAAAATTCCTGTGGCTCTCACAATCAGACAGTTGTCTACAATCTTTGTGGCGGTGGTGATTGGAGTGTGGTTCCTGACACCCTTGGTGCTCGTCACCATTTCGGCCTTTGCCTTGCCGACAGATTACTACGAGATTGAGAAAGTTGTACCGACACATTTTACTATCAGACAGTTTAACGACCTTTTCTTTAAATTTGAAGCTTGGCAATCGACGCTGACCAGCGTTAAGGTTGCCGGACTCACAATACTCTTTAGTTTTGCTTTGGGGCTGCCCGCTGCATATGCGCTGTCAAGATATATCTTTCACGGCAAGAACTTCTTGAAACTCTTGATATTAGCGACAAGGATGTTTCCTTTGATGGTTCTGGCTATACCTTTGCTCATAATTTTCATGAGAATCGGCGTCAGCGATACGGTGTATGGCGTAGCCTTGGCCCATACTGCTATGGCATTGCCCATGATTATTCTGGTCTCATCAAGTATCCTCTCGAGCATATCGGTAGAATACGAAGAGGCAGCCATGATTTTCGGCCTCTCCCGTCTAAGCGCGTTTTTCAGGATAACCTTACCGCTCGCAGTGCCCGGCCTGGCAGCCTCAGCCATCTTTGCATTTATCATCTCTTGGAATGAAGTGTTTGTAGCAGCCATATTGACCCTGACAAACAGAACGCTGCCCGCCCATATTCTCAAGGCTGCCATGGCTTCGCCAGATTATTTCAAATTTACTGCTGGATTTATCATGGCTGTACCAGCGCTGGTCTTTATCTTTTTTGTGAGGAAACATCTGGTAACCATGTGGGGCATTTCGCTTAAGTAATTTTTCTCTTCAGTAAACCTTGAAGGTTTCAGACATAATCGTAACTTAGAGATCTCCCAATCTCGGAGAATGGAAAGAGAGGTGAGGCAAGATTGGTTAAGGTGATGCTTAAAGGTTTGAAAAAATACTTTGGTAGAGTAAAAGCTGTTGATGATGTAGATCTGGAGGTCAAGGCCGGTGAGTTCCTGGTATTGCTTGGCCCTTCTGGCTGTGGCAAGACCACGTTGCTACGCTGTGTGTCCGGCTTGGAGAGAGTTACCGCTGGTAGGATTTTTTTCGATGACCATGACATGACCTATCTTTCACCAAAGGATCGGAACATATCAATGGTCTTTCAAAACTATGCAGTTTGGCCACACATGACTGTGGATAATAATATTGCTTTTCCTTTGAGGATCAAAAAATATGGTCGAGGTGAGGTAGAGAAACGGGTCGTCTGGGCAGCTAAACTCTTAGGGATAGATAGCCTTTTGGACCGTTATCCGGCAGAGCTTTCTGGTGGACAAAGACAACGGGTGGCTGTGGCAAGAGCGATTGTGATGGAGCCAAGGGTATTGTTGATGGACGAGCCGTTATCCAATCTCGATGCGCTGTTGAGGGTTAGAATGCGCAGCGAGGTAAAAAAATTACAGCGAAATCTTGGAGTTACCACCATTTATGTCACCCATGATCAGGTAGAAGCGATGACCATGGGTGACCGGATCGCGGTGTTGGAAGGAGGTAAACTTCAACAGTTGGGCAGCTCCAGTGAGATCTATCACAGTCCGGTTAACATGTTCGTGGCAGGGTTCATCGGCTCACCCCAGATGAATTTCATTGAGGTTGAAATCTTAAGGCAGGCTCAGGAGCTATACTTAAGAACAAAAGGTTTGACTGTACCTTTATTGGGTCAATTCAAAACTAAAGTTTCCCAGCTTCCAGATAGGAGAAATTATGTCCTGGGCATAAGGCCGGAGCATATCTACGTGGTCGGCCGGACGCCAACCCCCAAGGTAGCTTCAGCAAAGGGCAAAGTCTATTTCTTAGAGCTGTTGAGGTCAGACACTGTCGTCCATCTGGAGAAAGAGTTCGGATTTCTTGTGGTTAAGGTACCGGGTGATTTGAAAGTAGAAGAGTACAAGGAGCTAGAGGTCCTATTAGACTTGACCAAAATCCATCTGTTTGATAAAGATACCGGCAAGGCAATATTATAAAGTTAGAGGGACCGGATAATTTTATTTTAGCCTATGAAGAAAAAAGATCCACAAAGTATGGTCTGCTTTCCTTTTAAGAAAGAAAATACGCAAGTTGTCCTCAAGAATATGAGAGAGGCTTTGGCTCATCCCAGGGTGGGAGAAGTGCTGGGGGTGGGCTACGAGAAAAATGAATGTTTTAAAGAGATAGAGGCTGAGCTCTGCAGGATTGAAAAGAAGGGAAAGAAAATCCACCTCATGGTGCAGAAAAGATGGGGAAAAAAGCGCCCTGGGAAGGGAGATGGTATGAATACAGCTCTGGACTACTTTGTTAATCACACTTCTTTCGATAGAATTCATTTTTACGATGCAGACATCGTCAGCTTTAGCTCTCGATGGATTGAGCGCGGAGAAGAAAGACTTGAGGGGGATTATCAAGTAGTGAGGTTTTTCTTCCCCAAAGTATCTACCGACGGCATGATCACCTGGAATATCACTAGATGCGGCTTAGCTTATAACTGGCCACATACTATTCTTCCCCGTATTGAGCAGCCCCTGGGAGGGGAACTGGTTCTTAAAAGAAAGATTGCTGAAAGGTTAATTAAAGATTGTTGGGTAATGAGCTATAGTGACTGGGGTATAGATACTGCCTATGCCCTGGCCTTCGCAAAATATCAAGCTCCCCTCTACGATGCTTATATTAATCAGGGGAAACTTCATAAGCTCTACGGCAGCCTTAGTGATCTTTATACTATGCTCATAGAGTGCTTTGCTATTATTCAAGAGAGCTCGGCAATGCCAATAAATACCGAGAGTACTCTTTATAAGAAGGATAGGGTGGAAAAAATCCCCGCCTCTATCCAAAAGATGAGAGCCTTTGATGTCAAGGGGACCATTCCTTTACTGACGGAAGATTGGACTGAGGAGGGGATAGAGCTACTTAATTTTTTTCCTTCAAGGGTGAAAGAAGGAATGAGATCATGCCGAAATAAGGTTGACGTTCGCTTTATGGATGCTCAAGCCTGGTATGAAGTATATGAAGTTTTACTAGAAAAATTCAACCAAAATAAAAGAGCCTGGCGAGATCTCTTATTTCGTTTGTGGATAGCCAGAGTTCTTAACCACACATTCTACTATGCATCCAAAGGTTACGGCTATGGTATGAAAAGTCTGGAAGACATGGTTAGTCATTTTGTCCACAGAAAACTTAAGGGGAAATAAAAGATGGAAAATCAAAGTAGCTTAGTAGAAGAGGCAAGGGATCAAATTGAAGAGATGGGGAGAGCTGATATTCTGGTGGGGATACCGAGTTTTAATAATGAAAAAACTATTGGCTATGTGGTAAGAGGAGTTCAGTATGGTTTGGCTAAATACTTTCCCAAGTTCAGATCGGTGGTCATGAACTCCGATGGTGGTTCAACTGACAAAACTAGGGAAATCGTAAAGGAGACAAGTATTTACTCTGATTTGCATACCATTCTTATTGAACATCCAGTTCGACCAGCAAGGAGTCTTTCCACTCCCTATCATGGTATTCCTGGAAAGGGAAGTGCTTTTAAGGCTATCTTTGAAGCAGCGAAGCTATTGAAGGTAAGAGCTTGTGTGGTGGTTGATGCTGATGTGAGAAGCATTAATCCTGAATGGGTTGAGCTTTTGGCCGGTCCGATCGTGATAAAAGGTTATGATTATGTTTCTCCTCTTTACTTCCGTCATAAATACGATGCTACCATTACCAATTCCATTGTCTATCCTCTAACGAGAGCTCTGTATGGCTTGAGAGTGCGTCAACCCATAGGGGGAGACTTTGGCTTCTCGAGCAAACTAGTTAAGTCCTTCTTGACTAAAGATGTTTGGGGAACGGATGTGGCCGGTTACGGCATAGATGTCTGGATGACCACTACCGCTATCAATGAGGGATACAAGGTATGTCAATCTTTCTTGGGAGCCAAAATACACGGTGCCAAGGATCCAGGAAAGACTCTTGGCCCCATGTTTAAACAAGTGGTGGGCACCCTTTTTCACCTCATGGGTGATTATGAAAGTCACTGGAAGCAGATCATTCGTGCAAAGCCCACCGCTGTGTATGGTTTTCGTTCGGAAGCTTCCCCTGAGCCGGTAGCGATAAATCTTGAACTTTTGATAGATAAGTTTAGAAAAGGATTAATTGAGAATCGGGATTATTGGCTTACTTTCCTTCCCTCCCAAAGGGTAAGACAACTAGAGAAAGTAGCCGAACTTCCTTTGGATAGATTTAATCTTTCTCAGACGCTTTGGGTAAAAACGGTCTATGATTTTGCCGTTGCCTATCGTCGAAAAAAAGCTGCTCCTCCTGAGGCAAGGGATAAACTTGTGGGGTCTCTCGTGCCTATTTATTTTGGAAGGACAGCTTCCTTTGTTATTGAGACCAACGATATGCCGACCTATGAGGCCGAAGAGATAATTGAACGATTATGTGACAAGTTTGAGAAGTTAAAGCCTTACCTCCTGGAAAGGTGGAATTCTATTAAAAATACATCTGCTCCCGTCTCACCTTAGTCATTGATGAGGGAGGCAGGTTATTTTTTTTCTTCCTCCTTCTTTTCCTTTTTCTCCTCTTTCTCCTCCTCTTTCTTTTCCTCCTTCTCCTTCATTGCTCCTGACCAGGCTGAGAACACCATAATTACTACCCCTATGATCAAGCCATTAAGCAGGTGGGATGGTTTACTTGCAGCAATGGAAGGAATCCAGGCTGAGACTATAAGCCAGATACTTACCCCGGCGGCTGCCCACATGGGATACCTTTTCGAAATCCCACTCCAGACGGCGAAGATGATTACTACGACGCCTACTGCTAAGTCATTTACAGTGTTAAACCAGCGAAATTGGGAAAGAGAAATAGCGGCCGAGGCTAACCAAAGTCCTGCGCCAAAACCTAACCAACACTGCCACACGGCTTCTCACCCCCTCCTAATTAATTTTTAAATCCATTTTATATTACAATCAGACCCCCATTTAGTCAAGAATATCTCGGGACT
>JBHIEA010000010.1:0-19515 GCA_046760365.1 bacterium | reverse complement strand
TGGGCGGAACAGGGCTCGAACCCGTGACCTCTGCCGCGTGAAGGCAGCGCTCTACCAACTGAGCTATCCGCCCTGGTGGGCCCACTAGGACTCGAACCTAGGACCGACGGATTATGAGTCCGGTGCTCTACCAACTGAGCTATGGGCCCCTGATTTAGTCTAGATATTCCTCCAGCATTCTCTTTTTGGCTATTTCTCTTAGCTGGGTGAGAACCTTCGCCTCAATCTGCCTTATTCTCTCTCTGGTAACTCCGTATTTTTCACCTATCTCCTGGAGAGTACAATCCCATCCATCCTTGGTACCAAAACGAAGCTTTAGAATCTCCCGTTCTCGACTGTCCTTAACCTCTTGAATTAATTTATCTATCTCCTTTTTAAGCCGACGGAGATTAACCTCTTCAAAGGGACAATTAGCCTTTTCATTCTCGATAATTTCTATCAAGTGAGAATCCTCATCTTCTCCAATGGGCATATCCATGGAGGCTGATCTAGTGATCACTCTCTGAACCCTCTCCACTTTCTCCAAGGGAATAGCACATTTCCTGGCGATATCCCCTGGTGTAGGAGTTCTCCCCAGTTCCTGCTCCAGTTCCTGAGAGGCACGGTTTACTTTTTTCATGAGTTCAGTTATATGAATGGGAACTCGAATGGTACGGGACTGATCAGAGATTGCTCTGGACAAAGACTGTCTGATCCACCAACTAGCATAAGTACTGAAACGATTTCCCCGTCGATAGTCGAACTTGTCCACAGCCCGGGAAAGACCGATGTTTCCTTCCTGGATTAAATCCAAAAAGGGAACTCCCCTTCCGGTATATCTCTTGGCAAAACTCACCACCAGCCTCAGGTTCGCCTTAATCATCCTATCTCGATATTTTTCATAACAGTACTTGGCCCCTCTAATCTCTTCCCGTAACTTAAAGAATTTTTCTTTATCTTTAGGGGGCCTTAGATTGTTTCCTTCCTCTTCGTTCAACTCTAACACAAAATTAGCCAGTTTTTTCATCTTTCGGGACTTCTTTTTTGCGACCCCAAAGACATCTCTATCAACACCTTTCCTTCGGGAGAGTGCGTATAGATGAGGATTTTTTTCTGCCAGATTAGCCAGCTCCAGTAGTCTGCCTCGCAGGATCTTTCTACTTTCTTTTATTTTCCTTCCGTATTCTTTTTCTTCGTCGGGAGATAGTAAGGAGGTTTTCCCAATTTCTTGCAGGTATCTTCCAATCCCGTCATTGGCATCCATTCCCAATCCATCTGGTTTCTCAATCCCCTCTCCCTCTTCACCAATTATCTCAATTCCTTCTTTTTCAAATAGCTCAAAGACGTCCTCAATCTCTTCAGGAGTGGAGATGTCATCAAGAATTTCCTTCTCCACTTCCTTATAAGTTAATTTACCATTTTTTTCGCCCTTGGCTAAAAGATTTTTTATCTTTTTCTTCATTAACTCACCTCAACGAGATTTGTCTCTTTAAGTGGGTTAACTCATCCCACCATTGATTAATCTTTTCTTCCTCGCCCTTTCTTTGACTTTCCTTTATGTTGCGCATTAATTCACTGATTCTCTTCTGGACCCTGTTTCTTTGCCATTTATCAATGAGGTCCAGGGCTAATTTCGCTTTATTATCGGTCTTAAAAGGGGACTCAGATAAAGAAAAAGAAGAGACAAGGCTAGATAGATTCTCCTCCTTTAATTGATTTATTAATCTGGAGAAAGATGTCTTTCCCTTTTTCCACGAAGTAATGATTTCCTTAGCAATTCTGCGGTGGTCAGAATTGGCAAAATTATCCAAATCCCACCTTTCTTCTACCAACTTTATTACCGTCTCATCATCCAACATGAGCTGAAGAAGCATTCTTTCTCTTTTTTCCTGTCCGTCTTCCATTTTAAGAAATTCTGGGCGAGAAAGAAAACCTCTCTCTTTCCTTTTGAATCTCTTGAACTCTGCGCGGATCATCTCTTCATCTAAATCTAATCGCTCAGAAAGACTCCTTACCAACTCTCCAAATGTTATTGAATTCCTCACCTTTGCCAAGGTAGAAAAAATCTCTCCAGTGATCTTTATTTTGTCCTCGCGTTTCAGAGAAGGTCTTTTGTGGATCTCCAGGTCTAATCGATAATCAAAATAAGCTCGAGCCTCATTCTTTCGTTTTAAAAGAGAATCCTCCCCCTCTTTGTTGACTAAGTCGGCTGGGTCTACCCCTCGGGGCATAGAGATAATTCTTATCTCCAAACCGGCCTCCAGCAGAAGATCTATACCTCTGAGCGTTGCGGATATCCCCGCTTTGTCTTGATCGTAGGCAACAAAGACATTATCAGTATAGCGCTTAATGAGCCTTGCCTGGGAAGAAGTAAGAGAGGTCCCCAGAGAGGCTACTACGTTTCTTATTCCCCTTTGATAAAGAGCCATAACATCGGTATATCCCTCCACCAGGATCACTTCCTCTTTCTCTCTTATCGCCTCCTTGCTGAAATTCAAACCATACAGAATTCGGCCTTTGTCAAAAATGAGCGAGGAAGAAGAGTTAAGATACTTGGGTAAGCTATTATCCAAAGTCCGGCCCCCAAAGCCACATACCCTCCCCTCGGGGGTAAAGATCGGGAAAATAAGCCGCTCCCGAAACCAGGCATACCAGCCATCCTTTTCTTGAGAGCGAATTAAAAGAGACAGTTTTTTTAAGTTCTCCAGCGAGATTCCCTTGGTCTGGGATATTTTAAGGAAATCCTTAGAACTTGGCGCCCAGCCCACCCTGAATTTATCGATCACTTCCGGAGTAAACCCGCGTTCTCTCAGATAGTTTTTAACCGAGACCATTCTCTTTAGCTCTTGCTGGAAAAGGTCAGCTACTTTCTCATTGGTGCGATAAAGCTGTTCCTTTAAGATGGACTTTCCCCTTTCTTCTTTAGTCACAGCCACAGATATTCCCACTTTTTCCCCAATCATTTTTACTGCCTCAGGAAAGGAGATTTTTTCCCATTTCATAACAAAACTAAAGACGTTACCCCCTGCTCCGCAGCCAAAACAATGAAATAGCTGTTTTTCAGGAGAAACCATAAAAGAAGGAGTTTTCTCCTGATGAAAAGGGCACAACGCTTTATGGTTTTTTCCTGCACGTCTCAGGGGCAAATAATGCGAGATTACTTCCACAATATCTGCTCGCTCGCAAATTCTATCAATCAGCTCATCAGAAATGTAACCTGTCATTTATCCCCATCCCTGTGGGAGGAAATAATTTCGGTAAAGACTAAGAGCGTATTGGTCGGTCATTCCCGCAACATAATCAACCGCTGTCTTCGACCTTCCTTCCCTTTTTATAGTGGTTTTTAAAGAAGGGGGGAAAAGATTAATGTGGTCGAGATAAAACTGGTAAAGATCGCTTACTACTCGGTAAGCCTTTTCCACCTCCTGGGCCAGAATTGGCGAGGTATAAACCTCATCATACATAAAGTCTCTTAAGCAGTTAAAGGCGCTAAGAATCCTCGGGCTCATTTTGAGATGGGGACTACCCCGGCTTTGCTCAACCGCATCCTGCACCAAGGTATCTATTCGCTTCCTATTCGTATTTCCCAGAACCCTTATGGCCTCCGGTGGTAGGTCATTCTCTCTAATTATTCCTGCCCTTAGAGCATCATCTATATCATGGTTCACATAAGCGAGGGGATCGGCTATTTTAACAACTTCCGCCTCTAGGGTATGAGGATGAGTTCCGCTTTTAGGGCTAAGTATCTTTTCCTTCTCCTGGCAATGGTTCAGAATACCGTCTCTTACCTCCCAGGTTAAATTTAGTCCTCCTTCCCCCTCCAGCCTCTCTACTACCCTTAGACTCTGTTGGGCGTGTCGAAAACCGCCAGAATGAACATCATTTAAAGCATCTTCTCCAGTATGACCAAAAGGAGTATGTCCCAGATCATGACCTAGGGCAATTGCTTCGGTCAGATCTTCGTTTAGTCTGAGAGCACGGGAAATGGTGCGCGCAATCTGGCTTACCTCTAGAGTATGAGTCAGCCGGGTGCGATAATGGTCACCAAAAGGTGCAATGAACACCTGGGTCTTATGCTTCAGACGACGAAATGCTTTTGAATGAATAATTCTATCCCGGTCTCTTTGAAATTCTGTTCTTAGAGGACAGGGATTCTCCTTCTTTTTTCTTCCTTTACTCTTCCTACTCTTGCTTCCATAGGGAGAAAGATATTGCAGCTCGTATTCTTCTTGGGCAATTCTATCAAAGAACTTAGCTTTTTGGGGTCTCAACTATGAGAAATCCCTTCTTACTCCGCGGGCGTTTCCATCCCCGGAGGAAGTTTGATGCCTTCAGGCAAAGAAGGCATCTGGGGCATTTTGAACATTGGCTCGCCTGGCTCGAGCTTAGTCCCATCAAAAAGATCATTGGATAGACCGGTATTGACTTCTACCTTGGCGATTATCATCTCTCCCTCCATCATTCCTCCCATCATGGATTGCATCATCTGTTTCTCTTCCGGGCTCATATCGGGCATCTCTACTTCCATTTTGTAGGTCATTTGGTGAGGAAGAAGCATGGTCTCTACTGGGCGATAATCTTTGAAATCGGAGGTGATTTTGTTAGTTATCTCTTTTCCTTCCTCAGAGATTCCGGTCATTATCATTTGCATCCTCATAAACACCCAGTTTTCAGCATTAATCCAGATCTTTGCCCATCCCGACCATTCGCCTTCTGGTGAAGGTCCAGTTTGTGGGGGCGTAGGCATTAGCTTTTTTATTCCTTCGGTCAAATCATCCATCTTCAAGACATGGGCCTTTTCTCCTTCCAATTCCTCTACACCAAGGTATTGCAATTGGGAAAGATCCAGAACTTCCCACATCCGAGTCCAATCAGGGGTATAATCTTTTTTCTCCTTCTTTACCTGGCCAGACATAGGGTCTATCGACCACTCATATTCCCCGTCAAATATGGTCACCATGGTCTTACCCATTAGCTCAAGCTCGGTACGAGTCTTGTAAACGGTTTTTCCGGCAATTTTCGCTCTCTTTTGATAAATTGTTGATTCGCCCATCATTGCCATCACGCCCCGGGTGCCTTGGGTGACCATAGTCAGGTCATCAATCTTGCTCATCTGCTGTTCGTAAGCTTGGCGCATGTGATTGACGACCTCCTGGGCACTCATTTTAGCCAGGCAAGCTCCAGTTAAACAAAAAATCAGCCCCCCCACCATGGCTATTGTTGCTTTTCTTTTCATGGAGTCCTCCCTATCTCATGAACCGCTTTCTTCTGATTTTTTATCCTGAGGCACCAGTTTCTTCAATCTGTTCAACCCTTCCAAAAACTCCTTAGCCTTACCCGGGGTAACAGAGATTACACTATTATAAACAAAGGGGCCCACTTTCATTAAATAAGGACTTAAAGTGGAACCCCTCATCCATTTGGTCGTCTTATCAGAGAGAGGAGAAATGGTCACGAAAATGAGGATTACACTACAGATCAACGCTCCCTCTGCCAGTCCTAAGAGACACCCTCCTCCCTGATCCAGACCCTTGACCGGGGAATACTTAGATGCCTTGTGAAGAATTATCCCTGCTACACCACCAAGCAAAGCTACCGCGATAAAGATAAGACCAAAGCTCAAAAGATTGGCTATCTTAAGAGAAAGATTAGGGAAATTACTAACTATGATTTTTCCTACTGCCTCGTAGCGATTAATGGCTATGACGAGGCCAACGAAAATCCCTACCAGGCCCAAGCCTTCCTTGAAGAGACCCCTCACCGCTCCCCGAATGACAAACGCGACAATTAAAACCACCCAGATCAGGTCTAGCCAGTTCATTTAGCTTCTTTCTCAATTTTTTCTATTAGCTGCTCCACCCTTTCCCTGGCTTTTCTGGTTTTTTCTCTTAACTTATGAAGTTCATCGGCAATATTCAGACAGGCGAGAATACTTATCTGTTCACCCCCTCTTTGGGGTATGGAAGAGGCTATTTTCCTCACCTTCTGGTCAACATAGGCAGCTATTGTTTTGAGGTATTCCTCATCTTCATTTGCTTTAAGGTTATATTCCTTGTCAAAGATATGAACTTTCACCCCCATCTTACCAAATGCTCCCGAATTTTATAACATAATACTAGAAAAATCGAAATTGTCAAGCCCTTTGCGTCATCCATGTTATTTAGGAAGCCCTAAGATTACCCAGATTGTCAAAGGGAATACCCCCTTGAAAATCCCTAAGAACTAAAGCCGATAAGAATAACCAGAGTGGTAGTATCTTTCTCCACCATGAACTTTGGTTCTTATTTGATGCTTTTTCTCCAAAACCTGTAGGTATTTAATTATTTCATTTCGCTGTAGTCCCAGACAGTGGGAGATATCAACCAAGGTGACGGGTCGTCTTTTAACCATGCTCAATATCGTCTTCTCCACCTCTCTTTTATAGTCTTTCGGGGTGGGTCTTTGAAATTCAGCAATGATCTCACACTTTTCTCCTAAGATTGTCTTTATATTCTTCAAATCTTCTGTCCTCAAAGGTCGGGCAAATTCCTCTGCCGGAGGACGAACTACAGTATTTAATTGGATCTTTTCAAGGTTCATCTCGTGGGTTACCTGGGCTGTCTTTTTTATTTCCTCTGGAGAATCATTTATTCCTTTAACCAGCATAATCTCCAACCAGATCTTGCCCTTAAACTCTTGAGAAAAAGCGTCTATCCCGGTGATGATCTCGTCAATCTTTAAGGAGGGATGAGGACGATTTATTCTCTCGAAGATTTCTTGAGTCACCGTATCTAAGGAGGGAATCACTAAATCTGCCCCCGTCAAGTCTTCCCGCATCCTCGGCTTGTAGAGCAGAGTTCCATTGGTCAGTATGGCTAAAGGAATTGAGGTTAGCTCCTTGATCCGGCCAATCATCCTCTTAATCTCAGAATTTAAGGTAGGTTCCCCGGAACCGGAGAAGGTAATATAATCGATCCTTTTCCCTTCTCGAAGAACCTCTTCTATCTCCCTTAAGATATCATCGGTAGCTATATACCCCTTTCTTTCGGTAGTCTTATTAGTTGTCCTTCCCAGTTGGCAATAGATACAGTCAAGACTACAGGTCTTAAAGGGAATTGTATCTACACCCAAGGAAAAACCCAGTCTTCTAGAAGGTACCGGCCCGAATATCTGCCCCATCTTATGTCTCTTTCTCTTTTTGATCTATGTTCTCCATGATTTTTTTTACCGAGACATATGCTGGAGAGTTTTCAGGCAGGTCAAGTAAAGATTTTCCATTGAAAGTATATTCTTCGAGGCTTTTATCATAGTTTATTTTTCCCAAATATTTTAGCTCAGTTCTTTTTTCAATCAATCCCCTCATGTTTTGAGAAAACTTATAATTAGCGACCACATAGAAATTGTCATATTTTATACCGATTTCCTCTAAAATCCTGCTGACTCTTTTTAGATTATCGAAAGATTTCCTTGAGGGATCAACTATAGCGAATATGTCGTTCACTTCAGGCATTATCTTTCGGTTTAGATGTTCCAATCCTGCCGGAGAATCAATAAGGGTATAATCATAATTTCTTGATAGTTTAGGGATAATTGACTTTAGAATGTTGTTTGGTTGGCAGTAACATCCATCGGTCCACTTCGTTCCCAGAGAAAACAGGTCAAAGCCGGTACCTTCGTATAAACAGGTATGAAACATATATTCAATTTGATTTGGACGAGGCAAAGATTTCAGTTCTTCGGGAACCTCTCCTTTCTGAATATCAAAGAGAACACTCGATATTGTTTTTACCTTCTCTTCTTCTAGATTGACACCTATCATTTCAGCTAGATTCTCATCTGGATCTGCATCAACCAGAAGCAAAGAATTTTGGGGTCTCAAATATTTAGCTAATAGGGCAATAAAACTGGTTTTTCCAGCTCCACCCCTGCCCGTGGCAACTATTGATTTCATCTTTGTTCTTCCGTGGATTCATTAATTTAAGCACTAGCAATTCTTGGGGTACTGTAATTCAGCTTGCCTCCTTTTACCCCCGCTTTCCTCTTTCTTTAAAGGATCTGATGAATCTTTCGATAGAGCGATCATAGGTTCTCTCTACATCATCAGGAAAAAAACAGGCCGGTAATTCTCCCATTCTCCAATGATAGGTCATACACTCACAGCAGATTCCCTTTCTATCGCAGGGCTCATAGCTGCAGTTGCATCTTTTCTTATTTTCGGCAATGCTGCACTCCCGCATAGTCTATCCTCCCTCTTTCTTCTTATAAGAGGCTGTAGCTGTGCTGGCTATACCTCCTCTTACGGCAAACTTTGCCACCACACTAATCTCTATGGGGTCCAGAACGGCCACCAAATCCTCCAGGATTTTATTCACCGCGTGTTCATGGAATATCCTAACCTGGCGAAAGGAGTAAAGATAGTATTTCAAGGATTTCAGTTCTATACATAATTTGTTGGGCACATATTTAATAACGATGGTAGCCTGGTCGGGAAGTTCGGAGAAAGGACACAGGCAAGTGAATTCATCGGTAGTATGCTCCATCTGAATAGGTCGATAAGGATATTCGTAGGAAATGGTCTTGAGAATAGAACGATCGATAACCGAGGGTTCAAAACTCTTCCCCACCGCTTTTTTCGCTTTTAATTCCTCTTCCGGTGGAACACGATCTTCGTATACCATATTAAAATCCTAAAGGTTCTCTAAAGATATAATAGCCGCCAGGATTAAGTAAGATCCCTGACAGATAGAAAATTGATGGTTCTCATTCAGATTCTGGGAGAATAGATTACCAGAACTAACAAGATATTCAAGGGCACCTACTTCCTCCAATTCTTCTCTATATTTTTTAAATTTCGATGATTTGAAGTCTCATGAAGGTTGTGATCTCTGCGAAAAAGAATCTACGAATTCCATCAATTTCTCCAGAACCAGGGGACTGACAGTATGCTCCATCTTGCAGGCGTCTTCATCGGCAGTTTTAGGATCTACCCCCAATACCTCAGTCAAAAACTTAAAGAGAGTCCAGTGACGAGAACAAATTGCCTTTGCTAATCTTTCTCCTTTATCGGTCAATTCTATGTACCCATATTTTTCATGACTTATGAGTCCTTCTTTGGCCAATGTTTCTAACGCTTCACTTACACTGGACATTTTAACCTTCAATTCTTCGGCAATATTCTTAACTCGCACTATTCCTTTATCCTTTCCTAGATTTCTTATAGTCTCCAGGTAATTCTCCATACTGGAACTTAGCATCTCAGCCATACCCATCGTCTCCACACAAAGCCGACTTCTCTAACTAATCAAGCCAAAAATAACATGAAGTAGTCCCCCCACTGCTAGAGCCACAGCTAACATTAAAGCGGTGCTTTTTAGGGTATCTTTCACCCCCAATTCTTTCAAAAAAACCGCAAAAGTAGCAGCACAGGGAAAGTAAATAGCCAACATAGCCACCACAGTAATAGCTTGATAAAGATTCATAATACCTTTATCTAAGAGGGGAGCCAGTAGGCCAGTGGCCACATCCTTTCTTAAAAAACCTATCACCAGGGAATAGATTGATTCCTGGGGGAGTCCCAACCATCTCCCCAGAATTGGACCCATTATTTTTGATAAGAAATCTGTGGCGTGGAGAAAATACAGTGCATTAACTATGAAGATTCCCACAAACACCCAGGGTATGGCCCCCACTAGAAACTGCTCTATCCTTAGATGAATTTTCATAAATAGATTGTAGATCCGGGGCAATCTATAGGGAGGAATCTCTATAGCTATTTCGGGCCTTTCTCCCTTTAGAATTCTGTTCAAGAGAATCCCCAGACTAACAAAGATACCCATTAAAATAAGATAGATCAACCCTACCCAGAGTAAGCCAAAGGGTCCGATGATGCTTAAGACTACTGCTGTTTGAGCCATGCAGGGAATAGATATACCCAACAAGGTGAGCATCATAAATCTTTGTTTATCGGTGGTCAGGATCCTGGTGGCCATGACTCCGGGAACGTTACAACCAAAGGAAAGAATGACTGGAACTATGGAATAACCATGAAGACCTATGCGGTGGAAAACTGTATCCACCAGAACAGCCAGTCGGGGAAGATAGCCTATATCCTCGAGCAGAGTAAGGATAATATAGAAGACTAGAACTGCCGGCAGCACGATCCCGATGGGGACAAAAATTCCCGTGGTCAGCAAGCCAAAGGATTCCAGATAGCCAGTTTGAGGAGCACCTATTAGCATGTCATGCACAAAACCATAAGGAAATATCTTTTCCACTGAACCACGAACGAAGTTATCATAAGGGCCCTCAAAAAAAGGAACCATTAGCCTGTCGGTTATAGATCCAGCCACGGTAATAAAAAGCTTGAATATTCCGCAGAGAACACCGGCCGCTATAGGTAGGCCTGTAAGGGGCTTTACTGTGGCATCCCCTAATTTTTCTGGGAAGGTAGGATGTCTATGGTGAACCTTTTGTACTCGGCTAGTGATAGCACCGGCCTGTCCAAATCTTGCCTTCAACATAATTAGCTCTATTGGTTCACCATGATCTTTCTCCACTTCTTGAACTGCCTCTTTCAAAATCTTTTGAGGCATTCTCTTTTTAAATGGTTCGCTTCCCTCTAGAGCAAGGATTATCTGCCCCCGGGGTAGGGAGATTCTTTCTTGAATGTATTTAATAGCTTCTTCTATTTTGGGTTCAAACTCTATTTTCAATCCGATTTACCCTTAATATCTTTATAATTAACTCTCGCAGTGGTTTAATTCCTTCTCCACTCACAGCTACACTGGGGATTACCGGGACTGCCAAAATGCGCTCGAGGTCCGGGATGTTTATCTCTATGCCCCGGTGCCGGGCTGCATCGATCATATTTAGATCAACAATCAATGGCAAAGTTAACTCCTTTAATTGGAGGGTTAGATAAAGGTTTCTTTCTAAATTGGTGGCATCCACAACGTTGACCACTAAATCTGTGGGCTCTCTCATCAAGAGATTGGCTGCTACCTCTTCGGCCTTGTCAGAAGGAATGAGAGAATAAGCTCCCGGAGCGTCAATTATCCTTATCTTTTGATTATCAATTATCATGCTTCCTTCCAGGAACTCTACCGTAGTTCCTGGATAATTGGAGATAATGACCTTAATCCCGGTAAGGCGGTTGAAGACCACGCTTTTTCCGACATTAGGATTTCCCATAAGCAGTATTCTCATTAGGTCACTCTCCTCACCACAACCCTACCCGCCATTCCCCGGCCAATGGCTATGCGAGCTCCCTCCACCTCGAGCATAATTGGACCCCCCATGGGCTGAGTAGTTATCTTCTGAACGGTCTTACCTGGCATAATACCAAGAGACGCAAGATGTCGCTGCAATCCAAATCCTCCTCGCAGGTGGGTCACCTCTGCTTTCACTCCCACTGGTAGATCTAACAAAGTTCCCATTTTGGGCCTCGTCCTAGCCCTGAATTAGGCCGTCCTATTTTTATTAGACTAGCCTAACTTAGGATATATAAAAAAATAATTTTGTCAAGAATCTCGGGGCTAAATGCCGGCGAGAGAGTACCTGGTGGCTAGTAAAGGACGCAGAACCTCTAGGTGTCCTAAGCCTTTGGCTTAGCATCTTTATTTATCAATGCCTTGGCCTCATCGGACATCCAAGAAAACTTGTGCCACCACGGCTTACTCACTATTCGGGCCAGGTTTTTGATCTGTTGAATTCTGGGTAAAGCAATCTTCTGGAAAGAAGTTTCCAGACTGTCCCAGTCTTTCGTTCCCTCAGCAGTGAAAGCCTCTTTGAAATAGGCCCGGCCACACATTGGTCCGGCAAAGAGGTCAGACACAACCCCATACTGGGCGGCATACTGCTCAAAGTCTACCGCTGCACTTAAGAGAAGCATTGGCCTGTCAACAATCTGGGCCATCGCTTCCGCCGTCGTCCTGATTGTTTTCGGGCTACTGATTCTGGTAATCTTGCCATTTTCTTTAACCCAGAGAACAGGAACTTGGGTTTTGTAGAAATGACCGTAAGGACCAAAGTCTTCAGCCATTTTTACCAGTCCCTCAGGGAGTCTTTTCGCCATGTCTGCCTTTGACTCACCCGGTCTTTGAAACATTAGGACTTCGTTATAAAGAAGCTTACCCAGTTTTTGGGCTCTCTGAAAGATGTCCTTTAACCAATCAAGATTCTTCTCCCAGCTTTCGCGGTGGTCAGGATCAAGTTTTATCAAAGTCTTAAAGGCATCGACCTTGCCAGCGCAGGCCTCTGGCTCAATGGAAAGTTGGGCAAGTTGTCCTTTCCCGCCGTCGATCGAGACAGTATTGGTGTCTTCCAGTCTTCCAATAAGCAGGACATTTTTGCCAAGAAGTTCTCGAAAACCAGGGCTTTCGAAAGCAAGTCGATTAAAAAGGGCCGCGGTCGAAATACCCCCCAGAGCCCGAGCAAATCTTCGACATACTTTTCTTACATCCCCATCGGTAGCCAGCCTGTTCTGACCGATGTGTTTCAGATAGGCGGTGGTTAGCTTAAGATAGGAATTATGTTGATCAGATGCGAAGACATCCATAGTTCCATCTGGGGCATATTTTGCTGCCGTCCTGAAGATATTCTCCTCTACCTCAACACCATCTGAATATTTTGCCCATGTAGGCATCTTTTCCTCCTTTACAATAGAAAGCTAGATTTAGGTTGTTTTATCATAATATTAATAGTCAAATTCGTCAAGAACTCTGGCTAGCAACAAACTCCGAGTGTCAACCCTCTTTGAGACAGGATTAAGGCGTGGTTGATTTAATGTCTTTGGTGGGATAATAGATACGTGTTCCCTTATTGACAATTATTTGAGTTTTGCCCCGCAGTGGGGGCAAGCCAAGGCTTGTCCTGGCAGGGCCTCTCCGCAGTGACTGCAGAACTGCAATTCTTTACCACAGGTCTGGCAAAAAGGAAAGGGTTTGGAGAGGCTGGTGTCACAGTAGGGACAAAGACAGAATTTTTTCTTTGCTTTAGCCCGTTTTGATCCATATGGAGCTCTCATTTATTTTTCCTATGCCTTTTGGGATCTATTTAGCCTTTTTCGATAGTTCTCGATAGCCTTGTGGAGGGCATCTGCTCCCAGGTTTGAACAGTGTAGTTTATTCTTGGGCAGACCTCCCAGCTCTCTGGCCACCACCTTGTTGGTGATTTTCATAGCCTCATCCAGGGTCTTTCCCTTGGCCATTTCACTAACAATACTGGATACCGCGATGGCTGCACCACAACCAAAGGTTTTAAACTTTACCTCACTAAGACGGTTGTGGTTGACTTTGATATAAAAGGTCATCAGATCCCCACATACCGGATTTCCCACTGTCCCTTGCCCATCCGCATCGCTGATTTCACCTACATTGCGGGGATTCATGAAGTGATCCATCACCTTCTGGTTGTATTGGAACATCTCCTCCTCTTCTACCTTCGATACCCAAAATTAGAATCTATCTCTATTTCTCATTTTTTCCAGTTTGAAGTCCAGAATCACCTCATTATTTTTTGCTCTTTGACCTAGTGCTAAGTCCTTCTACCTCAAAATTCATGCTTGATCAGCCACTTCTAATAAATACAATAACCTCCAGATTTTGTCAACCATTAATGCTCCAGTTTCCAGAAAAATCCTATAGTCTGCTGCCTGCTGAGGGAAGGGCAGTTCCAAATATTTCCGGGAAACCGGAGTTAATGGATCTGGATTTAGCGGGATCTCTATGGCAGCTCCCATCATTCTTGAGCACTTTGGTTGTCTGGATTAACAAATTCTTGAGAACCTTGGTCGGTTCTGAAGAGAAGCCATTCTTTGCCCGTGCTCTTTCTAGACTTTAGACGGACCAGAACATATCTTCCCTTTAGTTTCCTGCCCTGCATCTCGAATATTATTAAATCCTGATTTTTCTCTTCCGGATGATAGTATCCCCGATCCCAGATTTCCACCTTACCTGCTCCGTACTCTCCTTCCGGAATGGTTCCTTCGAAGCTGCTATATTCCAGAGGATGATCTTCTACCTGCATGGCCAGTCTTTTTATGCCCGATACCCCAGGGGCCCCCTTAGGAATAGCCCAGCTCTTAAGCACGCCGTCCATCTCGAGTCGGAAATCGTAATGAAGATGGGAAGCTTGATGCTTCTGAACCACATAAATTAATCTCTTGTCTTCTTTCCGGGGAGCTTCTCCTTTGGGCTCCTTGGTGCGGGTAAAATCCCGTTTGCGGCGATATTCATCTACGCTCATTCTATATCTGTTGACTCACCTGACAAAATATTACGATCTCTGGCAGATTATCTGACCATTTTGGATCACAAAATCTTTCTATTCCTTCATCTCCTCTGGTGAAAATTCGGACTCATATGACTGCATAATATACTAAAAACAAAGACTCGTCAACAACTCGCACTCTATAGAGTTAACAGCTCTTCCCATTTCCCCCCGATTCTGATAATATATTTGAACACCTCGGAATTTTTCAAGATGAAGAAGGACCTCATTGTCGGTGTGGACTGCAGTACCACTGCAGCCAAGGCTATCGTCTGGGACAAAGAAGGTAACCTAATTTCAGAAGGTAGAGAGGCCATAACTCTTATCAATCCCGGCACCGATTGGGCGGAGCAGAAGACTGACCACTGGTGGGATTCAACCTCTGCATCTCTGAGAAAATGCCTCCAGGATATTAATTTAAGCAGAATCTCGGCCTTGGGAATAACCCACCAGAGGGAAACCTTCGTGCCCATAAATCAGGAAGGGGTTGCTTTAAGGAATGCCATTGGATGGTGGGATTCTCGGGCTGTACCTCAGGTGGACAGGTTAAGGGAACTGGCGGCAGAGAAAATCCACCGTATTACGGGAAAACCTCCCAATATTTATGCCTCGTCTCCCAAGATTCTCTGGATTAGAGAAAACGAGCCCGGAGTCTTCCGGAAGGTTTACAAGTATCTCGATGTACACGGCTACCTTGCCTGGAGACTGACAGGACGATTTGCTACTGCCTGGCCCAGCGCTGACCCCCTGGGAATTTTTGATATTCGTAAACTAGAGTGGAGCTCGGAGATAATAGATCTTCTGGGCTTGAAAATTGACCAGCTACCCGAATTATGTGCACCTGGTGAAATTGTCGGATGGGTTACCAAGAAAGCAGCCAATGAGACTCATCTACCAGAAGGTCTACCCGTGGTTGGAGGTGGGGGGGATGGACAATGCGCTGCTCTAGGAGTGCATATAATTCAACCAGGTGCTGCATCTTTGAATTTAGGGACCGCGGTGGTCTCTGAACTTTTCTCCCAGGAATACCGAGTAGGCAAGGCTTTTCGCACTATGTGTGGGTGCGTCCCCAAAACTTATATCCTGGAAAGCGTGTTGGCAGGAGGAACCTATACCATTGATTGGTTTATAAAGGAATTCGGATGCCCTGAGAACATGATGACCGAATTGAGTTATCTTTCACCTCGAGAGGTATTGGAGCTTGAAGCCTCGAAAATCAAGCCAGGGTCTGTGGGCCTGATAACCATCCCTTACTGGAAAGGCGCTGGAGCACCTTACTGGGATCCTCGGGCTAGAGGAGTAATCCTAGGATGGAGAGGATTTCACGGCAAAGGCCATCTTTACCGCTCTATCCTGGAGGGAATAACTTTAGAGCAGAGAATTTTCTACGAAGAAATAGAGAAGGCGCTAGGCAGTAAAATAAAAGAGATAAGGCTTCTCGGAGGGGGTGCTCGAAGCTCCCTTTGGGGCCAAATTGTGGCAGACATTACCGGAGTTTCTGTTCTCATCCCCCAAAGCCAGGAGGCAACCTGTCTAGGAGCCGCCATGCTGGCTGCTTATGGAGGAGGATTGTATAGTTCGATACCTGAGGCTTCGAAAAATATGTTTAAAATAAGGCGCAGATATTCTCCTCAAAAGGAAAATTTTGATTTCTACTCAAAACTCTTTTATCGGGTTTATAAACCACTATATCCTAGAGTTCAAAAGATTATTACCAGCCTCACCAGATTAGTGGAGCCGAACGGATAAGGCCAACAAAATATAGAAAGTCTTCGGTAAGCTCTTCCTGATTTTTCCTCTCAGTTTAGAAGTTCGCTATTATGGGCAGGAATAAATGGACTTTCATAAGAAACTTTCCCTTATTTTCATTTTCGCCGGTACCCCTACTCTCCTGACGGCAAGGCCCCCACAGTGGTTGGCAATCTGGGCACATTTTTCCAGAGAATATCCCCTCAAGATCCCATAAGCAAATCCCCCCAGGAAGAGATCACCTGCACCGGTAGGATCCTTTTCCGGTAGTGGTCGAGTAGGAACCTCGAGCTCCTTTCCCTTTTCGATAATGCTGCAGCCTTCCTTTCCCTTTGTCAACAAGACGATGGTCTTTCTCGAGATCTCTTTTATTTTCATAAATTGAGATTCCAGCCTATTTAGTCTCAAAAAATCGATCTTGGGCAGCATCTCGTAAAATTCCGTCTTGGCCAAATCAACATGATAGACTCTCCCCAGTTGATCTACTTTTCTAATGAGTCCTTGCACATCACAGAATAAAACCTGACAAAGCGAGGACAGCCTCTCAATAGTTTCAGGTAGAACTTCTCTGATCACTCCGGCGATGAGGCCGACCTTGGACTTAGATTGAATATCTCTGGGGAAAATCGGCTCACAAATGCTCTTAACTTCCATGACTCTCTCACTGCTCCCGTAACGGTGAACAAAGCAAGTGGTTGGTTTTGTGACCTGCCTAGGTTTTTGGGAAAGCTCGGAGAAGTACTTAAAGTCCGAACCCACCTTGGAGATTACGGTATAGTTTACCTGCCCGTGACTGTTCTTCCCTTTGCTCCTTGTCGTCCTGTTTAAACTCTCTAAGAGTCTGGATATATAAGAGGGAGGTCCGCCTAATCTAAGAAATTGTCTATCTTTCTGGACGATGATATCGTGAGTGCAATGTCCAGTGATTAGCAGATCGAGCAGCCGTGCTTCCATTTTAGCTCCTTTCTAGACTATTTCGCCTCGGTCTGTCTCAAGATACTCGAGGGGGAAAATAGGGCTGTGCCGATTCCTTCGGAATGCCCCCTCGACGGCTCGATCGGCAAAGCCGATGGTCGTTCGCTCAGGGCATGAGAGAGCAGGTCTCCCCTCTTTTTTCTGATATCTGGTCTGTCGAGGTTTATTTGAATAACCATTCAGAGAAATTATTGAAATTCCGATACTTTAAACTAAGAGACTTCGAGAATAACCAAGCTGATTCCTTACCCATTGATAGCCCCGTATCCCTAGCCTCTACCCTCATCTTATCATTAGGTCGCGGTTTTGTCAAAGGTCACCTCCCATTTCCTTGGAAGGTCTGATCTCAGGGGCCTGTGAGCAAACGAGGGTTACACTCTCGAGCGGCTCAACACTTTCAGGGAGGAGTAAAAATAGGAGAGAAAGCTGTGGACCTCATCTTTATTTCAGTAATTTCGAAGAGGCTGAGGCTTTGCCGAGAGACGATGAACTATGGCGAAAATACATCGTTATCACCAAAAGAAAAGAGAGAATGAAGTTCGAGATCGGAGAACCTGTAAGCTCGTGAGAGGTAGTTCTAAACCGAGCCCCTGCATTTTATGCCACTCTAAGGGATCGGTTTTCCAGATAATTTTAAAGAAATGATTTTTTATCTTCAGCTTTGAACGACTTTGTTCTCTTGAGGCCAGCTATTTAGAGATGTGCGGGTTTTAAGGTAGATAAAAAGTGCTCCCGCCAGAATGAGAGGAATGGCACTCAACTGCAAAGCTAAAATTAGCTCTAAATGATCGGCCAGCAGCCCTATTATCCCCGGAGCAGCCGCACCCACCAGGATGGATAAGCACTGGATTAGCCCATAGATTTTTCCACGGACGTAAATCGAGGTTAGATCAGCCAGATAAACGTTCTGGGGAGGAAACACGCCCGAGTAAAAGACCCCAAAAATCACGAGGAGTAAAGCTAAGCTAATAGGGCTGATGGCCAGAGTCAAGAGAAAAATGATGGGGATACCGGCGAAAGTCACTGCCTGAATAACTAGCAAGGAAGAAAACCTATCTACCAGTTTACCGCTGAAAAAGGATCCCACCACCCCTCCCGTAGCTATCAGTACAAAAAAGTAACCAGCCTTTTCTATGGGTAGACCTTTCACGTCAACCATGAAAGTAGGGATGAAGTTAATCACTCCATAAAAGCTTATGGTGAGAGCCAGGTTGGCAGTAAAGAAGACAACCAAGAGAGATAAAGTACCCTGGGACCAGGAAGCCGACTCTGATTTGGTTTTGTCTTGTGGGCCCTGGCTTTTTGTTAAAAAACTGAGAGATCGGAAAAAAAAGGGAGCAAATGCTAGACCCGGCCAGGCAACAACAAAAATTAGCTGGCGCCAGGTTAACATTCTGCCGGCCAGATAAGATACTCCTAAAAGTATGACTGCCGACCCTACCCATCCCCAGAACATAAAAATACCTAAAATTCCCCCTCTTCTTTTAGAGAATAAATCCATTAGCAGGGCAATCATGCTGGGATGAAAAGTGCTGGCTCCTGCACCTACCAGAGCCGAAGCAAGAAGCAGTTGCCAGTAAAAGCTGCTCTTACTACAGAGTATCAGAGCCAGAGAAGCAATCAAAAATCCTCCACTCAAGATAATTCTTCGGCCAAAACGGTCACCTAAATAGCCAGTAATAAAAGAACCCAGGCCGGTGACCACGGTAAAAGAGGTGATCAGAAGGCCTGCCTGAACATAATTTAGCCCGAACTCTTCTTTGATGAGAGGCAGGAGAACCGGAAAGATTAACCAATACGTATCACTTAAAGCGTGAGCGAAGGATGCTGACCTCAAGATACTTACGGATAAGTTTTTTCTCTTCATAGGTGGTTCCAAATTCTCTCCAGGCTTCGCTTCCAGGAAGATGTTATACTAGTATCCTCCATCTTCATATCTTCAATCGTTCCTTTTCAGCCCCTCAACAGGAAAAGGATTTTACAAAAAAGTGGGCAAGCTGATTCCTTGCCCACTGATAGAGCAACCCCGGCTGCTCTAGACTAACAAAGCTCGGTCAAGCTATTTTCCAGCAAATGTCGAAAGTCAGTGATGTCCCTTTTTAAAGAGGTCAAGAAATCTATCTTCGTATTCCTCAAATATGCCCCATTTATCCAGTTCAGCCTTTAACTCAATTGCTTTGGATCTATCTTTAGCCGCCTGCTTGAAAAGGTTCTCAATCCTATCTTTCGCTGATTTGGGAATTTCACTGCGAGCTTTAAGATCTTTTTTCATCTCCTCAATTTCTTCACGACTTATGGGCTTTTCTAGTTTCTGGTGAGTTTTGATGAATTCATTAACTCTTTCTTCAGTCTGTTTGGCAAGAAGATTAATCTCTTTCATGTCAATTTCAATGCCTAACATCTTGGTTAAAACGGAAAGTATCGCCTGAGATGATCGGGGATTTTCTATTTGAGTGGTATAATAAGGAATTTCCCCTAGGAGGCAAATACCTTCCATATCTCTTTGTTTGGCCACTCCTAATAAGAGTCCATTCATGCCGCTGATACTGCCCTCCTTCATCGGCG
>JBHIEA010000009.1:0-19580 GCA_046760365.1 bacterium | reverse complement strand
GAAGGGAGGAATCTAAATATTACCCACTACCACCAAATTTTGAACATTTACCAGACCTCCATCCCCTTGACCTTACAGATAAATTGCTGTATTATACTAATAAATAGTAATAATTTACAAGAAAAATGTAAGAGAATTTTCGTATTTATTTCAAATTTATACTAACAAATAGTATAAAAATGCATAAAAGAGGTAAATAATGACTCTTCCCAAGCTATATCAAGCGTTCTATAAAGAAAAAGTATTCAATTTTTCTGACGTTATAGAGAGGTTCAAAGAAGACAAACATAGTGAAGGATACCTGCGAAAAAGGTTAAATGACCTACTTAGAGCAGGATATCTGGGTTCGGTAGGGGCGAGGGGGCTTTACTATATAATACCTCAAGAGAGCAGCGAAGAGGAATACGTGCCCGACAAGTTTCTTATCGGAGCAAAGCTCTCTCCGGGCGGGATAATAAGTTACCATTCTGCTTTAGAATTACATGGCGCCAGTTACTCTTCCTTTAAGGTAGTCTATATAACCACCCAAAGGCACTTTCGGCCATTTAGATTCCAAGGTATAGAATATCGGGCAGTAAAAGGAAACACCGGTTTTGGTATAGAAATGATATTGAGGGAGGGTTTGAAGATCCCAGTGACAGACCGAGAACGAACTCTCGTAGAGGGAATGAATGGACTCAAATATGTTGGTGGTTTGGAGGAATACTTTAAGAGTGTCGAGCTCTTTCCTTCCATCGACTTTGACCGGATAATAGAGTATCTTGCAAAACTCAATAGAAAAATTCTATATGCCAAGGTCGGCTTTCTTCTTTCCTATTTTGAAAAGAGGTGGGGGTTTCCAGAGAATTATAGAAAAGAAATAAAAGCTCATCTGGGAACAAGAATAAATTACCTTACTGATGAGAGTGAAGAAGCGAGACTAAATAAGGGATGGAAGTTAATGATCCCGGTGCGACTGAAAAGCCTACTCGAGGAGCATTGAGTGGACGGAGGTATCCAAGGCTCTAAAGAATACTTTGAAAGGTTTTCTAAAAAGACGAATTTTCACCGGGATACACTAGAGAAAGCCTATCGGCTTGAGGATCTATTAAAAGAGATAAATCGCCATCCTGAACTAAAAGACGGGCTCGTCTTAAAAGGAGGCACAGCGGTAAACTTTCTCTATTTCAGGTATCCCCGATTATCCATAGACCTTGACTTTAACTTTATCACTGGTCTTAAGAAAGAGGAAAAGGATAAAGAAAGACCCAGAATAGATGAAGCGCTACGTGCCATATTTAAATTCAAAAGGTACGAATGTGAAAGTGAGCCTGAATATGGTTTAGAAAAATACTTCTTAAGGTATGTCAATTCCTCTGGAAACACTGATCGTATCAAAGTCGAAATAAATTTCCTTCAGCGCTTGTCCTTGTTGGGAGCAGAGAAGAGAAAGTTTTTGAGCCCCTTTGAAGAATCAGATCTGGTGTTAAATACCTTAAAGGGTCCCGAACTTTTTGCGGGCAAGATGTTGGCACTATTGGATCGCCTTGCTCCCCGGGATCTTTATGATATTTATACACTTCAACGAGAAAGAGTCGAGCTCAATAAGACCCTTTTAACAAAGATATTTATCTTCTTTGGTTGTCTCACCAGAAGGGACTTCCGGGAATACCATCCTAATGATATTGAAAGAATTACAGAGCAAGATATAAAGAGGAAGCTTCTTCCCTTACTCAGGAAAAATGAGCGATTGAAGGCTGACGATATGATTCAAGTTGTAAGACCGTTCTTAAAGGAGATGTTTGATTTTGCTTCGGAGGAACTAGAATATATCAATAGATTTTTTGAGGCAGACTTTAAACCAGGGATTCTCTTTAGCGATCTATTGGACAGCACAAATTTAGAAAAACATCCCATGGTCATCTGGAAGCAAAGGCACCTCAAAGATTGGCTGGCAAGACAAAAGAAAAAATGATTCGCTTTTTAGTATTTGCGTAGATTCGTGTTTCAGTTGTTTTAATTTTCTGCTTTACAGTGCGTAACTATTCGTGTTTCCGAAGGTCTAAAATGTCCAAACGGCGTTATTCCAAACGAGCTTATTCTGTCAGTCCTGAGTTTATTGAAGGACCCCAAAAGCCAGAATGCCGACCAGAAAAAGAAGAAGTTAAAATCGCTTCCAAAAAGAAAGAAGGCTATAGAACGATATGAAATTTAATCGTGCTGAAATAAAAGATATCGAGAAGCTTCAGAAATACGAACGCATTTTTGCTTATTTACTAAAGAAGAATAGTTTTACAAAGCCGGATATCTGGAAGTGCGGGGAGAGTAAACGGCTTATCGGGAGGATTATAAATGACCTCATTTCCGAGGGGGCACTAATTGAAAAACCAAAAAAGGCTTTTTGAGTGGGTAAGTTCTCAAAAAGAAAGATACAGGGTAGAATGGCTTGGCCGCCCTATTTCAACTCACCAATCAAAGAGATTGAGTAAAGAGGACCGGCCAAGAGAAAAACTTCTTGCTTTTGGACCTTCTAAACTTACTAGGGCTGAACTCTTGGCTATTTTTCTGAGGGCGGGAATAAAAGGCAAGAGTGCTGTGAAGTTAGCCAGTGAATTGGTAAATAAATTTAGTGGCCTAAGAGGAATTTTTGAGGCATCCAATAAGGACTTGTTAGCAATCGAAGGATTGGGAGAAGCAAAAGTTGCTCAGATTAAGGCAGTCCATGCCCTTGCCGAAGAATATTTGAAGGAGAAGATGAAAACAAGAAAAGTGATAAGAAATTCTAAAGAGATCTTCAACTATCTTTATCATACCATGCGGGATAGAAAGGATGAAGTCTTTAAGGTTATTTTGTTAAATGGTCAGAATGAGATATTAGATGTAGTTGATACTTTTTATGGAACGGTAACTTCAAGCAATATTTATCCCAGAAAGGTAATAGAACTTGCTATTAAGAGTAACGCTACCGCATTAATATTTGCTCATAATCATCCGTCTGGTAATCCCAATCCTAGTAAATATGATAAGGAAATTACGGAAGAGTTGCTTTTTGCTTGTAGATATGCTGGGATCAGGGTATGGGAACATATCATCATAGGAGACAATTGTTACTTCAGTTTTGCAGATAAAGGTTTAATTGAAGAATATGACAGGGAATTTGAAGAGATAGAGGGGAAGAAAAATGGCTGAACATAGACGATTTTTAACGACAGATGAACTTGAAGAAGGCGGTTATCTCAAGATTAGAGGAAACCAGGTTACATACCTTGCTTCCAAGATAACAAGAAATATCACAAAACCTGAGGAAAAGGTAAGAGCAGAGTATTACTTAGAGCTTATAAAGAAAGGATACCCTGATACCCGGATCCAACCGAACTGGAAAGTTCCTGGTAGAAGACCCGATGTGTTTGCTGATCTTGTTGTTTTTGAAGATGACGAGAAGAAGAAGCCTTATCTTGTTGTTGAATGTAAGCCAGATGGCATCTCTCAGGCGGAGATAAATCAAGCAATTGAGCAGGTATTCGGATATGCCAACTCACTAAGGGCAAAATATGCAATAGTAGTAGCCGGAACAGTAAGGATTGCCTTTGATGTGGCAGGTTTCGAACCATCGGAGAGGCAAAGGAATATCATTGCCGATATACCTAAAAGATATGGAAAGGTAGTAAAATATAGGTTCAGAAAAGGCGATCCTGAAAATGATCTCAAGAAAGCTACCAGAACCGAGCTTCTTGCAAAATTCGAACAATGCCATGATACTCTGTGGGAAGGGGGAAAAAGAAATCCAGCCGAAGCGTTTGACGAGATGAGTAAGCTTATGTTCTGCAAAATATGGGATGAAAGATTTATTACCAAAAAAGGAGAATATTGCAGATTTCAGGTGGGAACCCATGAGACTCTATCGGAAGTTATAAAAAGGGTGAAATCAATATAAAAGAGAGCACAAGAAATGGAGCCCGGTGCATTTACTGAAGAGATAAAAGCAGAATATCAAATAATATACAGCGTTATTGAGTTATTACAAGGTGTTTCTTTAGCTCGTACAGAACTGGATATTAAAGGAGAAGCATTTGAACATTTCTTGGGAGGAGTGTTTAGAGAGGCGATGGGACAGTATTTTACTCCCAGACCCATTGTAAAATTTATGGTGCATATGCTTGAGCCAAACGAAAGTGATAAAGTAATAGACCCTGCCTGTGGCTCAGGTGGATTTCTCCTCTATGTTCTTGATAAGGTTAAAAAATATCTTGAAGAGACTCTTACTCCCAACGATGCAAAAGACAGGTGGAAAGACTTTGCCCTTTATCAACTTTTTGGCATTGAAATAAACTCACAACTCGCCAGAGTCTCGATGATGAATATGATTATTCACGAGGACGGGCACTCAAATATAGAGAATAATGATGCATTAGATGATACCTCAAAGTTTCATCCAAGAAGGGACATAAGGCTTGGGAAATATAGTCTACTTCTTACCAATCCCCCATTTGGTGCTGTGATAAAAATAAGGGAACATGACTATCTGAAGGAATACGAACTTGGTACCAAGGAGAAACCAAGAAATCGACAGAACACGGAGATATTATTTATTGAAAGATGTGTTGATTACTTAAAACCCGGTGGTAGGATGGGAATCGTGTTGCCTGATGGGATTCTCACCAATTCAAGCAACCAATATGTGCGGGATTTTATCACTAGAAGAGCACAAATATTAGCAGTGGTATCACTCCCACAGACTGCCTTCAGACGCCCCCATGCCAAAGGTGGCGGAGGAACAGGCTCTGGTGTAAAAGCATCACTTGTATTTTTGCGAAAGAAAAAGGAAGGAGAACAACTACCTGATAATTATCCCGTATTTATGGCCATCGCTGAGCATATAGGTTATGACTCAACAGGAAGACCGGACAAGAACGAATTTTCAGAAATAGTCGAAGCGTATAAAAAATTCGAAAAGAAGCGAGGAATAGATTTTTTCCTTAAAGCCCCGCCGCTCTCATTTGGAGTAGGGCAGGACGAACTGCAAGAAAGACTCGACCCTTTCTATCATAAACCAGAATTTAAAGATATTTTGCATACATCTTATAATACAGCCAGGTTATTAGATATCCTGCAAATCGTTGAGTCTGGCTCAAGACCAAAAGGGGGAGTGAGAACTATCGAGTCAGGGATACCCAGCTTGGGTGGCGAACATCTCAATTCGGATGGAGGATTTGATTTTAGTAATATACGATTTGTCTCGGAAGATTATTATAAAAAGCAGACAAAAGGAAAAGTTACATATAACGACATTCTTATAGTAAAAGATGGTGCTACAACGGGAAAGGTGGCCATTGTGAGAGAAAACTTTCCTTATAAAGATTGCTTAATAAATGAGCACTTATTTCTTAAGACCCAAATTAGAGTATAACTCCAAGTACTTTTTTGCTTTTCTATTTTGTCAAATTGGTCAAAAACAAATAAAAAGAATGATAAGTGGAGCCACACAAAGAGGTATCACGCGGAATATTTTTGGGAAAGTTCTTATTCCTCTTCCTCCTCGTGCAGTTCAAGATAGGATTGCTGATATAATGGATGAAGCTCATAAGATAAAGAAAGAGAAAGAAGCCGAGCAATTACTTAGTTCTATCGATGATTATGTGCTTTCCAAACTTGGAATAAAATTGCCTGAACTCAAAGAAGAAAGATACTATCCCGTTACATTTGCAGCTATAAAAGGAGGTAGACTTGACGCATCTTACTACCAGCCTAAGTACAGACTAATCATTGAGGCGTTGAAAAAGGGGAAATATTCTGTCAAAACAATAGGTAACCTGTCGTTGGGGATAGTAAATGGGTTGGACTTTCGCAGATTCACTGAAGAGGGGACGCCATATCTGAGGGTGGGCAACATTAAACCCAACGAAATTAATGACTCAGCTATTAAATTTGTTCCCGTAAGTTTAAAGAGTGTAAGAAAGAATGTGAGATTGAATGTAGGAGATGTTCTGCTCACAAGAAAGAGTACATTTGGAATTTCAGCAGTAGTTGATGAGAAAACAAAATACCTCATAAGTTCTGAAATTATGCGGCTGCAATTAGAACAAGAGACAATCGACCCCTCCTATTTTTCAGTTGTTAACAACACTCGGATCATTCAGAGTCAATACCAACAGAATGCAGTTGGTGCTATTATGGGCAGCCTCTCTCAGGAAGTTGTGAAGAACCTTTTAATCCCTCTCCCTCCTCTTGCTATCCAGCAAAAAATTGCCAAAGAAGTAAATTCCCGTCGTAGGAGAGCCAAACAATTAAAGCAACATTCTACAAAACTTATCGAAGATGCAAAACAAAAAGTCGAGAAAGTGATTTTGGAGAGGAAGAAATGCCTAAGTTTTTGAGTTTTACTGATTCAGCAGAAAAGCAAAGAAAAGAAGAAGAAATTGCAAGATGAGCATAAAAGAAGAGCAATCTTTGCCAGATCAAATAGAGACTTTGGGGCAACAAAGGAGAGAACTTATAAGGGCATTCTGATTGGATTAAAGAAAATCAAGGTGGAAAGAAAAACTTACATTTCTCGCTCAGGCGCCGCAAAGGCAATTTGTGGTTATAGTGTCAACAGCTGGCGATTTTGGTAATATAAAGAACCCGAGACTGAAAAGGTCAGTAGCATTGGCAAATTACTTAAGAAATAAATGAATAGGTTTAAAGCAGTTATTTTTGATCTGGATGGGGTAATAGTGAAATCCAGGCTTGACTTCAACCTGATAAGGAAGGAGATTTTCGGCTCAGATCTAGATAAGCCGGTACTTGAGCAGATCGAGCAGCTCAAGGATCCAGAGGAGAAAAAACGAGCTCTGAGGATTTTAGAAAACCACGAAACCAAGGCCGCTCTCACATCAGAGCTGAATTTTGGCATCGCGGCGCTACTTAGATGGCTTTCCCAAAAAAAGATAAAACGCGCTATCGTCACTCGTAATAGCAGGAAGTCGGTTAGCATTATTCTTGACAGATTCGGACTCGATTTCGACGCCATAATTACCAGAAAAGAGGCTCGGCCCAAACCAGCCGGAGAGCCGGTCCTCCTGGTCTGTGAAAAAATGGGACTCCAGCCGAAAGAAGTAATATTGATAGGTGATTACGAATTTGATATGCTAGCGGGAAAGAGAGCAGGAGTCGCTACGGTTCTCTTGCGCAACGTTAATCAACCCCGATCAGAAAATGCCGATATGGCGATCGACTCCGTTTTAGAACTCACCAAACTAATCTCTTGACAAGTTTTTGACTTTGCAGTAGGCTAAGGGCGGATAGAAATCGTGTTGATGCTTAAAGAGAATCATCTCCTGGAAAAAGAAGAAACTACAAAGAGGTTATAATCGAATGAGTCTCCAAGAAAAATGGGAAAAAGCTATCCGGGAAACAAAGATCTTGAGGCCTCGCTTGCGGAATCTCTTAGCTTTTGAAAATACTGAACTACCTTATACATGTTTGACCAAATCGGTAGTTAATCTGGGGGATACCGTAGTGCGGAAAGGTAAAGTACTAGTGCACAAACCTATGATAGTTCTACCCCGGGACCTTCCTCAATTTGAAGGTTTTGAGTTTGAAAAGGACTTTGAGGGAGTAGATGAAGAGGAAATTGGGAAATTCCTGCTTATGCGGGGAGTTTCCTTCCCTACGCTGAAATACAGCAATCAAACTCATATCGTTGATCTGTTTGAAGGCTCATTGGAAAAAGCGATTGGTTACTTTTCCAGAGAGCTAGAGAGGAAAGAGGATGTTTATTCAGGACTGATCACGGGGCCGGAAGATAGCTGGCAATTTTCGGTCTTAATCTACGTGGGAACTCTAGCCATCAGATCAGCCCCTCATGATATAGAAAGACTCCTTGATTATCTAAAGAAACATGGACATTTGTGAGCTATCTATTTAGTCAAAATGAAAGTAAAACTGCCCTATGGAAAAGAGAGTTTGATTTTGGAACTGCCTGATGACAGAGCACAGATTATTGAACCAAAAAGGCTTGAAGAAACCTCAAGCAATGCGGAAATTCTGGAAAATGCATTGGAAAAACCTTTGGCCGGTTCAAAATTGGAGGATTTGGTAAGGAACAAAAGGGTTTGTGCTCTTGTAGAAGACAGTACCAGAAACCAACCTCATTGGCACCAGATCGAGGCCAGTGCAAAAAGGCTAAAGAAAACAAGGCACATTCAATACATAATTACTACTGGTTCTCATGATTCTGAGGTTGAGGGAAATCTTGAGATTGCCAGAATTATTGAAGAGATTGCAAAAAGATACCATCTTAACCATACCATTTTGATTCATGACTGCGAAAGACCAGTCACAGAGGTAGGTATAACTAGCCGGGGGACACGCGTTGAAGTTGACCCGGAACTCTTAAAAGTAGAAGTTTTTTTTGTTACCAGCAACATGAAGAATCACTATTTTGCTGGCTATTGCAATGCTATTAAAAACTTTCTTCCCGGATGTTGCTCCTTTAAAACAATAGAAGCTAACCACAGACTTGCTTTGGAAACCGAGGCATCTTTTGGCAGACATCCCTGGCATAATGACCCTAAACGACGTTCCAATCCAGTTGCTGAAGATATGTTGGAGGCTATGAATCTTATCAGCCAGGGTAAGAGAGTCTACACCCTAGCTACCATTGGTAGCAAAAGACTTATCTGGGCTGCAGCGGGTGATGTGGAAACTGTAACCAGAGAAGGTATTAAAGTGGTAGACCAAACAACTAGCTTCTATCTAAAACCCTGCAAGTATTCCATCGTCTCCCCGGGTGGCTATCCTGATGATGAGACTCTCTACACCTCTCAGAGGGGACTTGATCTGGTAAATAATGCCATTCTTGATAAAGGGGAGGTTTTGTGGTTAGCCGCCTGTGGCGGTGGACACCGGGGTCTGGCTCCTAGTGAAAAAGCCAAAAGATTCTTTTACGATTCTCTAACTTTGGACAAATCGAAAACCAAGCTTGCTCCTGAAATTAAGAAGAACTACCGATTATTCAAGCAGAAGGCTTATAAAATGGCAAGAATCATTGGGCGAGTAAATAGAGTCTGGCTATATTCCAGGCTTGATGAAAGAACAGTTCAGGCAGCTCATTTAAATCCCACCAAAAACCCACAGAAAATCATCGACCAATGGATTAGACACGATCCCCGTGAGCAAATCTTAGTGTTTAAGCACGCCAATAAGTTAGCTATTTACAGCACTGCCCTAACCAAAGGCCCAAGAAAGAAGCCTGAGTTTCAACATCCTCGTGGTGTCGCAGTAGCGGCTGGAGATCGGGGTAATAGGAACCTACTCCAGGGGAGCAAAGCATGAGTGAGGACATTGGTCCCGCTATAGAAGGATGGGAATACCGGCCTGGTAAGATCACCGCAAGAAAAATAAAGGGAAGGAATGGAAAGGATAAAATTCAGATGAGAGTGGAACTCGGTCTTCTCCAAATGGAAGTAGAGGGTAGACCCGATGGAAAAAGGCCTCATGGTAAAGAGTCCCTGCTGGAGTATTACCTATCCCGATTACAACAATATAAAGCCAGCCACGGCACCACCCAGGGATTTGAGTTGAGTAAGAGTGATTGTGAAAACCTATACGAGGAAGCTGTCCAATATTACCACCGCTACCTCAGCCTGTTTTCCTTGAAAGACTATCAAGGGGTGATAAGGGATACCGAGCGGAACCTCAGAGCACACAATTTGATTTTAAGATATGGTGCGGATGAGCGATATAAAACCACCATTGCCCGCTACATACCCTATATAATAATGATGAATACCAAAGCAAAAGCATTGGTCAGTTTAGAAAAAGAAGATTATGAGAAAGCCCTAAAACAAACAAAGCTGGGGATGGAAAGGATTGATGACTTTTTCCAAAGTCTGGGTCAGTCAGAATTATCTCAGGAAAGTGAGGAAATAGATTCGCTGAGGGAACTAGCACAAGAAATAAGGAAGAAGAAACCGCTTACGCAATTGGAAAAATTGACCATAGAGCTAGAGGAAGCTGTTAGAAGGGAAGATTTTGAAGAGGCGGCCCGACTCCGGGATAAAATAAAAGAGCTGCAGGGTAAAAACTAAAGTTACCTGCCAGTGAAGCACCTTTAGAATATTTTGCAGGTCGTGCGCTCTTTAAAATAATTCATCTTCGTTTTTCAATCCTCGGAATCTTCCAGATTGCTGGGTCCTAAGACAAGTCTACCCCAACGATTTAAACCATGACTGACAAAATGCCTTAAACCTAGAAGGAGATTGGAAAAGGTAGGTCTCATGGGCTGGGTAACTATTTGGATTCTTTTTTTTCTAATTGCTTCAATGACAGCCTCGACCGTCTTTTCTGCCTCAATGAGAGAGTAGGTCAAGCCTACTTGACGAAGAAGATGGGCATCAGAAACCCCTATCAGAGGGAGGTTAAACTCTCTGGCTTTTCTCTCAGCTTTTTTGTTGTAGTTAATTCTGTGAAAGTAGAAATGAGTATACTCTATAGCATCAAAAACATTGAAGTATTCTTCCAACTTTGACTTTAGCGCCTGGAACATGGGAAAGTATGGATGGGGAGCTATGACTAAGCTCTCCTCGCCTTTATAATCTCTTAGCTTTTGCAGGCTTTGAATCTTTTGTGGAATATCATCGCCAGCGTTCAGCAGTACGATGTGCTTTCCTTCTACGGAAAATTCAATCCCGGGAATCAAAAGAATCCCTTTGCTGGTAGCGTACTCTCTCAAAAAATCATTATGGGTGCAAAGACCATGATTGGTAATGGCAAGAACATCAAAGCCCTTTTGAGATGCATGATCAATCAATTGCCTGGCTGAGTATCCAACTCTATCCTTGGGGTCCTCGCTGGTATGTACGTGTAAATCGGCTTTTAATCTTCTAGAAGTCACCATTTCCTATTTCCAAAAGACCTTAGGGAAGAATAGAAAATATCCTACTGTCCTGTCTTGACTCTGACAATCCGGCTAAGCGCTTGGTCAATATCTTCGATAAGATCCTCAGAATCCTCTATTCCACAAGAAAGACGGACTAAGCCTGGCTGGATGCCCATAGATTCTTTTTGTTTTTTGGTCAATCCAGCGTGAGAAGTGTTGAAAGGCATACTCACTAGACTCTCTACGCCACCCAAGCTGGTTGCTTCCCTGATAATCCTTAATTCTTTCATAAACCCAAGGGCTGCCTCATCACCCCCCTTAACCTCAAAACTTACTATTCCTCCAAAGCCCCTTTTAAGTAGGCTTCTGACAAGCTCTTTTTGAGAATACGATTCAAGCCCTGGATAAATCACTCTCTTTATCCCCGGATGCCCCTCCAGATACCGGGCGAGCTTTTCCCCATTTTCATTATGATGCTTCATCCTGAGAGCAAAAGTCTTCAGACCCCTTTCCAAAAGAAAAGCCTGATGAGGATCCATAGCACCGCCGAATCTTACCATCTTCTTCCAGATCTTGTCAATAAGTGACTTCTTACTCACACTCGCCCCTCCAATGACATCGCTATGTCCGTTGAGGTATTTAGAAGCACTATGAACTACCAGGTCAATTCCCCAGTCCAGGGGACGAAGATTATAAGGGGTTAGGAAGGTGTTGTCAACCATAGTAATAAGTTCATGTTGTTGAGCTATCTTTATGATTTTCGGCAAATTCAATATTTTTAACAAAGGATTAGAAAGGCTCTCGAAGAAAAGTACTCGGGTATTTGACTTTATAGAGGTTTCTATTTTTTCCAAATCGGTAGAATCGGTAAAAGTGGTTTCGATGCCCAAAGAGGGAAAGTCGTGCCTTAGAAGATAGCTGCTGCCCCCATAGATATCAAGGGTAGAAACAAGATGATCACCTCTCTTCAACACCGCTAGCAGGCTTGCTGATATGGCTGCCATGCCTGAGGAAAAAGTTAGAGCATCTTCACCTCCTTCCAGAACCACCATTTTCTCCTCTACCGCTCTTCTAGTAGGATTACCTTCCCGGGTATAGATATTAATATCCCTTTCCCTACCTTGCAAGATCTTCTGGTAATGAGCGTCTGAAAGTAAGAAGGTTGAACTCTGGAAAATGGGCGTCACTACTGCCTTGGTTACCTCATCAATGTATTCCCCCGCATGAACTGAAGCTGTGGAGATCCCTTGAAATCTCATAATTTTTCTCCTTTATGCCCAAGCTAGGCCAGCTTTATATTATCTTTGTTCCCCTCAAATACGACAAGATACTCGAGGGTGAAATAAGGCTTCGCCGATTCCTTCGGAATACCTCCCTCGACGGCTCGATCGGCAAAGCCGATGGTCGTTCGCTCAGGCCGTGAGAGAGCAAGCCTCCCCTCTTTTTTCTTTCTGATATCTAGTTTGCACTCTCTGAATAGTTGGTTTCAAACTAGCAGATGCTCTTTTTCTTTAAAATCATGTCCTTTTCAACTTTTTTCCATGGGGGTTAACCGTACGAGTTCTGCTCCCGGTCTTTTGGAAATTGGGAGTTCCAAAGTCTACCAGATTTTGAACAGGGGTCAATAACCAATGAATAAGCTAAGGGGCATCCCAAAACAATGCTTCCTCAATTTTTCTACTCCAAATGCCAATAAAACTCTTTTGGCCTGAGTTCTTCAAACTCCTTCTTGGAGACCAGATGTTTTCTGAGGTCTAAACAAAGGTGGCAGTTTGAGAGATAGCCTTCGGCTGATTCCTGGTAGCCAAAATCTTGGGCAAATTGGAAAAGCCCTTTTAAATCCTGAGTTGTTAAAAATCTCAAAACTGGATGTTCCTCTAAATCTATCCCCTCTTTTAAGAGTCTATCCAAATTTCGGCAATCGCCCAAAGAAATTCCACCACAATAGCCTGGTAGATAATTTCCATAGTTATCCCAATGATTATGCCAACTTCTTAAGAATGCTGGTCGGCAAGGCTGGTTTAAAAAAGAATCTGCCGGATACTTAGAATAAAATCCCCTTAACTTATAGGCTGCCCTTCCCATAAAAAAGAGTTCCACATTTCTTGTCAAATTTTCTTTTTTTGCTAACTTCAGGTAACCTTCGAGTGAGATCCTTCCCTTGATTCCCAGTCTTTTGAATTGACGATAATATTCTAACTGATAAACCATTAAATTCCTACCAAATACTTCTTGGCCAATTCTAATTCCTCTTTCGGTTCTCTGGAAAGGTACATACTCCAAGAAAAAGGGGTTAACCGAAATTAGAATTCCTCCCAAATCTTTTTCTTTTAAAAGCTTGAGTTTTTGCCTGGTTACCTCGTCACTTGTGCACCAGTAGCAGTTTGTTTCCACAAAAGTCGAGGGGATCGCCAGTTCATGAGCGATCTCTACCGCTTTTAATAGAAGTTCAAAATTCAAAAAGGGTTCTCCACCGGTAAAATGAAGCCCATAGTTCAAACTTACTGTTTGGGGTCCCCAGGGGCTTGGTTTTATTTTACCGGCCAACCCTCTCAAAATCTTCCTTAAATCCTCCTGGGAAATCCAATTTCCCCTCCACTTTGGTGAACAACCATACATACAGTGCCGGCACTCAGCAGTGCATTTGTAAGAAAGAAGTAACCCTCCCGAAATTGGCCGGGGCAACATTATTTTCTTCACCTGAGATACCTCTGAATTTTTTGTGACTTCTTTAGAAGAAACTTTATGACAGATTAGGATAGTTCTCAGAAAAAATCAAGTGAATCTCGGGATTTTTCCCCTTCGTCACTGTATAAATCTTCTAAAATAGTGACAAATGTCCCCATACCTCAGGAAACACTTGTCAGTTGTAGCTTTTCAGCTACACTGTAAATAGGTAAAATGATCGACGAGGCCGCCAAACCCGGGAGTTTGATTTTTTAACTTGTTGTGTTATTATGGGTACCCCCCTAGAATCTTCACCAACGGGAGCATGCTTCCAAGCAAGGAGGACGTAATGGAAGAGAATCTATACCAAAGAATGAGGAGGGAGATAGAGAAAATCCCTTCTCTTTCACACCGGCCATCCTTACACTTCAGAGTTAGCTACCCTGGCTAAGAACTTTGCCAATGTCTAGGCTGACATGTGCCGGGTGAGGAAAATATAGTCCAAGGAGAGGAGGAAAAATTGAGTGAGAAAATTAGCGATAAGAAGGATTCTAAGCAAAAAGTGATAGCCAAAGCGTACCAGCTTGGATTTGAGTATGAGAAAGAAAAGCACTATTGTTCTCAATGTGTCTTGGCGACTCTTCAGGAAGTTTTCCAGATAAGGAATGATGAGGTGTTCCAAGCAGCCCATGGTCTTGCCGGGGGGTGGGTAATAGCACGAATGGTTCTTGCGGTGCTCTCTCGGGAGCAATTATGGCAATTAGCTATTTATTTGGACGATCCCGAAAAGAATTCGAAGAAAACATTTCAAGTAAAAGGGCTACTTTCCTAGCCAAGAAAGTTCATGATCGATTTACAGAGGAATATGGAAGCTGTTTATGTAAAGAGGTCCAAACAAAAATTTTTGGACGAAGTTTCAATTTGTGGAATGAAGAGGAGTATAAAGCTTTTGAGGAGGCTGGCGCTCATATAGACAAATGCCCCACTGTGGTGGCTAAAGCAGCCGCTTGGACTGCAGAAATTCTCTGGGATGAAATGCAGACAAAAAGATAAACTCAGGAATCGGCAGCGACTAAGAATTTTTCACAGTTTCGAACATAGCAATAATATTTTCCGTAGGAGTCTTCGGCTGAATATTGTGGATAGCATTAAAAACAAAACCTCCTTTCTTTCCAAAAATTCGGCAGTGTTCAGCAACTTCCCTTCGCACCTCCTCAGGAGTTCCAAAGGGAAGGGTCCTCTGGGTATCTACTCCAAGCTTCTCTATCACTTCCAGTTCCACCTCGGCCAGCATCTGGAAGGGTTCGGCCACCTTAACCGGGAATCCGGCCAATCCCAATGCCTCTCTTAACTTAGCGTAGGTACTCGCGGCAATTCCAGTCACCGGAGTGCTTCCCAGATCAAGGGGAATACGGTCAGGCTCCTCGTGGTTTATGGTGGTTCTTATCCTCTCTCGTGACGTCATGGTCATCTCTCAGATAAAAACAGGATCACTCAACTTATTTTTGGAGCAGATTTGAAAAATAAGCTGGTCAACTTGGCAGAAAGATACTATGAATGCTTCAAACTTCCAAATCGATTCTATGGTAGGACAAAAGAAAACGAGCCCAAAAGAAAAATCCTAAATAGTTAAATTTCTTGGGGAAGCTTTCAGAGAAGTTTCAACCATGTCTCAATTTCCTTCTTTCCAGATATAGGCTCGAGAGAACCGAAGAAATTATAACCAGGCCGAAAACTATGTAGGTCCAGAAATAAGGAATTCTTAATATGACCAGTCCATTTTCTATAACCGAGATAGTAAGTGCTCCTAGGAAAATCCCCGCCATACTTCCTATACCTCCCATGAGAGAGGTTCCGCCAACCACAGAAGCAGCGATTGCTTTGAGCTCCCAACCGTCTCCTACTCGGGAAGAAAAGGTGCTAACTCGTATAATTTGCATCACTGCCACAAAGGCACATAAGATTCCTACAACCATAAAACAGATCGTCTTGACCCGGTCGGTGTTGATACCCATGGCCCTGGCTGCTTCTCTATTGTCCCCGGTAGCGTAGACCCAGTTACCGAATTTATGGAAATGAAGCCCCACCCCCAGGATCAGCCCAAATACACCGAACCAGATCGCCTGTACCGGGAGGAATCCTGCAATTTTACCGGTCAAGATACTGCCAAGCAGTGGTGAAACTGCTGGATCAAAAGGCCTTTGGAATCCTTGAGACAGAATAAGGGTCATTCCTCTCCAGAGCATCATTGTCCCCAGGGTAGTTATAAAAGAAGGAATATGGGCCTTGGTCGTTATGAGACCATTTAAGAAACCCAGGAAAGCTCCTAAGCCAAGGGTGATACCCCCGGCTAGGAATAAATTCATCCCCATCTCAAACAGTTTTATAAAAATAAAGGAACAGAAGACCAGCATTGAACCAACTGAAAGATCGAACTCTCCGGAGACCATGAGCAGCCCAACGCCCAAAGCAATAATACTGAATTCCGATCCCAATGCTAGAAGGACTTTGATGTTGGGTAGACTAATGAAACGGTATTGAGAAAACACAGCAAATAGTAATAATAAGCCAATGAATACCAGAAGGATACTGGAGGATCTATAGGCAAAAAAAGATCTGGCGAGCCTCAACTTTGAATCCCTCATCAAGCCTTACCTCACCTCCTGCCCTTTTTGCTCTCTAGATAGCGCTAACTGCGAGAAGGCGGCTTTACTATCAATTCAGCAAGCTCATCTATGGAGGTATCTTTTTTTTCGACATCGGCTATCTTTTCCCCCCGGGTCAAAACCACAAATCTATCGGCGCTGGGAAACACATGATAGAGATTGTGAGTTATGAAGATGACCGAAATTCCTTCTTTCCCCAATTGTTTTATGAATTCTAATACTTGCTGAGCCTCCTTAACCGATAAGGCAATAGTAGGTTCATCCAGTATCACCAGTTTAGCCTTAAAATGCAGAGCTCTGGCTATCGCTACTCCTTGCCTCTCTCCTCCCGACAGCATAGTGATGAGTGCATCTGGCGACCTAAGATGCAATCCGATACTCTCCAAGGCCTCCATGCTTCCCCCATCCATAGCTTTCTTATCCATAAATCCTAACGATCGAACCAACTCTCGTCCCATAAAGATGTTTCTTGATATGCTCATATTAGGTGCTAAGGCCTGCTCCTGGTAGACAGTCTCGATGCCTAACTTTCTAGCATCGAGAGAGGAAGCGATATTCACTCTTTTCCCCTCAAAATGTATCTCCCCTTTATCTGCCAGATGGTATCCAGACAGTACTTTTATCAATGTTGACTTACCCGCACCATTGTCACCCACTAAACCTACCACCTCGGAGTGCCTGACCTCGAAGTCGACTCCTCTTAGGGCATGAACTTTTCCAAACCACTTGTGGATATCTGCCATCTTAACCAGATTTTTTTCCTCTTTCCCCGCTGTAGAAAAAGATACCATGGTTCGAAACTCCTCTTTTTCTTGTTTTTAGCTGAGCTTACTCAAAAATTCTTAAACAACCGTTTAATCGACGAAGCCCCTTTACCCCGTTAGCAAGAAGGCTCCCTCCGCGCCCGCCGGCAGAGATTTTGTCTCTGACGGGGTTTACTTTATCATCTTTCTTCTCGTATAAGTATTCAAGACTACAAACAAAATTATGGCTAGACCTATAAATGCGGTAATCCCGAATACAGGGACCCTCATTAAGATGAGACCGTTCTCCAGGATTTGGATCGTAAGTGCTCCCAAAAAAATGCCCGCTATACTTCCTACACCTCCCATAAGGAAGGTTCCTCCCACCACGGAAGCCGCGATTGACTTGAGCTCAAATCCCAGTCCCTGCGTGCAGGCAAATGATCCCAGTCGGAGCAGCTGCATCACTCCAACGAAGGCACACAGGATGCCCACAATCATAAAACAAATCACCTTTACTCTGTCGGTGTTTATGCCCATGGCCCTGGCTGCTTCTTTATTGTCCCCGGTAGCGTAGACCCAGTTACCGAATTTATGGAAATGAAGCACTACCCCCAGGATCAGTCCAAACAGCCCAAACCAAATCACCTGTGCGGGGATGATTCCTCCAATCTCACCGGTCAGAACATGCTCGAAAAATGAACCCGCGGGCAGGTAAGCTCTTATGCCTATGGGCCACATACGGGAATGAACGTACAATACCCCCCTCCAGAACATCATTGTCCCCAAGGTAGCTATGAAGGAAGGAATACGCCCCTTAACAGTGATAAGGCCGTTTAGAAGACCAAGAAGAGCCCCCATCCCCATGGCGATACTCAGGCTGAAAACCAAATTCATGCCTGCTCGTAACAACAACACAAAAACGTATGAACAAAATGGCAGCACTGCGCTTACTGAAAGATCGAATTCCCCGCAGATCATCAACATCCCAACGCCCAGAGCAACGATTCCGAGATCAGGGGTGAGCTTTCCTAGAGCTTTGATGTTTCTGGGGTCAACAAAAAGGTGGTGCGGAGTAAAAAAAGTAAAAATCAGTACCAATCCAATAAATACCACCAGCGTACCAGCAACCCGATAAGAAAAGAATTTTCTCAACACGGCTATAACCGCTTGGCAGTTATCATTTACCCTTTCCGTTCTTGACAATGGTCTTGAAGAAGGTGTCTTAAAGAGGAAAATATACAAACACACTCTTCCCGCTGCTCCTGGTCAGTTTCGCTCCCCCAAAAAACAATCTTCCAGGAGCATTGGGAAGAGGATTCTACGTTTCGTTAAGGATGTAGGTTTTTGCTCTGGCTATTTCTATCTTATCATCTTCGGTGACAGATCTTCGATAATTCCGATAGTGTCTTTATCTACTAGGTAACCTCCGGTGTCTATCTGAGGGGCAAAGCCGTATTTCTTCATGAGGTAGAGGACGTACACAGCGAAGTATCCTTGCAGGTACTGTTGCTGATCAATGGTCGCCTCCACGTATCCCTCTTTGAGTCCGTTGAGAGTACCCGGAGCACAATCAAAACCACCGGCTATGATTTCCCCTGGCTTCTTACCGGCAGCCTTCAGCGAATCGGTGAGCCTATCGGTGCAGATACCGCCGAGACCAAACATAAATGTGGTTTCGGGGTGTGCCAGGAGATAGGCGGTCTCTCGAGACTCCACCGTGGTCATTTCTAAACCACCGGCATCTATGATCTCGAAAGAGGTAATGCCGAATTCTTTCATGGCATCCCGAATACCCTGCGATCTTACCACTCCATACATCGCCCCCGGCACTTCGACCGGCATGGCCACATGCGCTTTGCTCAAATCCCATCCAAGGTCTTTTGCTTTCTGGAAGGCCCTTCTACCTATCATGTAGCCTGCACGCCGCTCGCTTTGACCTATGTAACACAGCCGGGCATTGCCCGCCGCTCCTTCTTTGTCGTCGTTGTTCATACCGATTACGTTGACTCCTGCCGCCAGTGCCTCTTTAACAGGCTTGTCCCAGGCAGTGTCGTCGTTTATGACCAAAGCTATGCCGTCGGGTCCCATAGCCACCGCTTCTCTGAATCTTTTCTGCTGTAAGGCAAGATCTCCCCCACACAGGTCAATATCAGCCTTACAACCGAGCTCTTTCACTGCGTCGAGCATTCCTTTGTGCACCACCGCCCAGAAGGGATCATCTCCCCCGTGGGTAACCAGACGAAAATACATATCTTTGACGTCTTTTCCCGGATCTACATCAACTACTCCGGCTAGTGCAGCCGGACCTATTGCCCAGACAATCCCTAATGTAAAGAGACAAGCTAGCACCAACACAGCCGCCACCTTATTTCTTTTTACAACCATTGCCTCCTCCTTAAATTCTCTATAATCCTTACTTTGAAGAATTTACTCAAGGATGAGAGTAGATTCCCCCTGCTCTTCTCAAAATGGTACAGCCTTCTCTTAAATCGGGCCTACCCTAAACTTCTGGGGGGGAATCTCTCTTTTATCCCCAACTAGACTAGTCTTATGTATTGATCACCTCCCCTCCGACCTCTTATTTCTAGCTTTTCCTTTTCAAAAGAAAAGTCTAATTTAATCTAGCACATTTATTTTCCCAGTCAAGTGTGGTACGAAGTT
>JBHIEA010000008.1:0-19650 GCA_046760365.1 bacterium | reverse complement strand
GTTGCCGGAGCCTCTGGATAGCCCACTCGGGAGCCCTGGCTCCCAGGGCTAACCTTCTTTTTATGCTCCCTCAGTGCTCTAAGAATTCTTAGTTGCAGATCTGTTAGTTTCTCCTCCATTTCTCTCTCCTCACTTATTTTTTAAATACTCTCTCAAGATCTCCCTTGTGTTGACCTTTTAGAGCTATAGCCCCAAAACGCTTAAGAGTTAAAGCTTTTTAGCAATTAGTCGTTCGATAACTTCGCTAATTTGCATATCATTCTCAGCAGCATACAGTCGCAGCTTCCTTGACTGCTCGGGAGATAAATAGACCGTATGCTTTCTCTTACTTTTTAACGTTTTAGCGTCTTGAAGCTTTAGTGCTTTAGCTCTTTGTCGCTTTGCCTCTCTCGGTCTTACCTCTTTTTTAAAAAGGTCTTTTAAGCTCTCCCCCGTCCTTTTCTTAGCCACTCATTATCTCCCTGGCCAATCGCCGATAATCAAGTGCTCCCCTGGAATGAGGGTCGTATTCAAAGATAGTTTGGTGGTAGCTGCTACATTCGCTCAATCTAACGTTGACTCTGATAGGACTTGTAACCTTCCCTTTGAAAAACGACGTCAAGTCCTCCAGGATCTCTTTGCTTTTCCTAGTTCTTTGGTCAAAGAAGGTCGGTATTACCTTGCTTACTTTGATTCCTTCCGGCAGGGATCCTACCACCTGCTGGATTCCCCTAAGCGATAGGTAATCCATACTCACAGGCAGAAAAACTTCTTTCGCGTACTCCAAAGCGTTAACGTTCAAAAGGCTCATGCTAGGCGGGCAGTCTAAGAAAACAAAATCATAGTCTTTGACAGAAGTGAGTTTTTTCTGGAATGCTTTTTCCATATCGCTTTCTTTAGCTAACCTAACCTCAATCAGGGCTAGGTTCTTGTCGCTCGGTATAATATCCAGTTCCTTCCGAGCCTGATATACGCAATCTTGCAACTTAACTCTGTCGGTAAGTAAATCAAAAAAGGTATACTCGGGATTAATCCCCAGCCAGTCGGCTACGCTTCCCTGGGGGTCACAGTCTACCACTAAAACGCTTTGACGTCTAAGCGCTAAAGCGTGCGAGAGATTAACCGCTGTAGTAGTTTTGCCCGTCCCACCTTTGAAGTTAAGAATAGCTATCTTTCTCATCTGTGAGCGTAACATAAATCAAAACATTTCTTCCTGTTCCCCTTGCTCTATCTTATGCCTCTTAGCCTTTTTAAAGGTCTTATCTATAGCCGATATACCCTCAGGAGGTCGCTTTATCCCTTTCCCATTAAATAGCTCCTCTATTGTCAAGATCTGGATTTTAGAAAACTGTTTACCCACGGGAGATTTATAGAAGCCTGAAGATACCGCCTCTTCTATCATACCTCGGCTAGGCTCTTGCAAAGTTATCAAAACCCCTAGCTGAGCTTGTTCTCTCTCAACAACACCTTTCAAATCCCTAACCATACCTGGATTAACTCCTCCACTCTTTACCTGAACTATAATCTCTTTTATCTCTTTACCTTCAGGGTCGTCATGAAAGTAAATTCTTCCATCAATTCCCCTATCTGCTACATCGCTTGGTTCAGGCTTCGCCTTGACAAGACTCAAAGCCCAACTTTGGAATTGAAACCTGTTTCTTTTAGCTAAATCTTCAGCATCTTTAACAGAAACAGGAACGCCTACCACCTTATACTCAACAAAGTCTCCAAAAGTATCTCTCAGCCTATATTCCATTAATGCTACAGCCAAGTGAGTTATATCTATACCTATCCACTTTCTTTTTAGTCTCTCTGCTACAATCAGGGTAGTTCCACAGCCACAAAAAGGGTCTAGGACAAAATCGCCTTCATTACTACTTGCTTTTATTATTCTTTCTAAAAGGGCTTCAGGTTTTTGCGTGGGATAGCCGAGTCGTTCTTTAGCCATAGAGTTTATAGGTGATATCTCCCACACATCCTCAGGCACCTTTCCTTTAGGATGAGGTTGATATTTTTTATTAACCCCTCTGTGATGTCCCCATCCATATCGTTCAAAATTTCGGTCAAGGGTTGTAGTATAGGCTATCCTAATCTCATCGGCATTGAATTGCCATTCTTTTGACTTTGTATAAAACAAAATAATATCATGCCTTCTACCAAATCTTTTTTTACTGGATCCTCCTCCTTTATAGCTCCAGGTAATCTCGTTCTGAAAACTTTTATGGCCAAATACTGCATCCATAACTAATTTCAAATAATGACTTGCCGTAGGATCACAGTGTAAATAAATTGAACCTGTAGGCTTTAAAACTCTGCGTAGTTCATGAAGCCGAATAGCCATCATTACAAGATAGGCCATCATATCGTTAGTTCCTAGGAATTTTTTCATGGTTACCATCAAATCAGCAAGTCTCCTATTAGGAGTCTTTTCTACTATCTCTGCCCAGGTCTCTTCAGCAGTAAGGTCCCAGTGCCAAGTATCCTCAAAAGCCTTTATCTGAGCTCGGGACTTAGTGCCATTTCTTTCCTGAAAAAGGATATTATAGCTCTGGTCGCTCTTAAAAGGGGGATCAAGATAGATAAGATCCACACTCTCATCCTGGATATACTTACGCAAAATCTCTAAATTATCACCATAATAAAGATAATTCATCACTTTTCCTTCTTAGCGAATTAGGAGCTTTTCTTTAACTCGGCTCATGTTTACTCTCTAAACAAAGTCTATCTATTCTCTCCTAATCTGTCCAACTCTTTCCTCTGCCATCACCAGACGCAGTCATCCTTCCGTTAACTCAGAAGCCCTTCATCTATCAGCCACCGTCTAAACACCGCCTCAGCTAGTTCTGATGCGCTAACTTGACGCTCTGCTGCTACTACCTTTAACTTTATCACTATCTTTGGCGGAAGATAAAAACTAATTTTTCGCTTACCATCCTCAAGATTTGACTTACCTGCTTCTCTACTTGGTCTAACATTCGTCCTAGCATATAGACCAGGATTCTTTTTTCGTAATCTTGCTTTAAGCGACTTTACCCCTCCAATTGATAAATCAAATTTTTGCGCCAGCTCCTCATTACCCAATCCGAGCCGTTTCCATAAACGAACAAACTCGCGATTTCTCTCCTCTTTTGACATTTTTTACCCTCTTTTCATACCCTTTATTTATTTTTACTCTCATTCACTCCTTCTTGTCTCTTTTTCTCCTTCTCTCGCTTACGCTCGCTAATTAACCTCATTTTCTCTTCGACCGTAAGACTCCTTTTTTTCAGCCACTTCTGCACGTCCGGCCAAGAGAATCTGAGAGCCCGAGGGTAAATCTTCACCACAGGCAGGCCATCATTCTTTACCAGCTCGTAGATCGTGTATTTATGAAGCCCTAACATTTTCGCTAGTTCTTCCGCACCAAGCAGCTTCTCTCTCTCTACTTCTTTCTGAATTTTCTTTTCAGCTTTCTTTCTGAGCTTCCTCACTTCTCCTTGAAGCTTTTTTATAATCTCCTCAACCTCTTTTATATCAACAAAAACGGCTTTTCGTTTGTACTTCAAAATTTATCGCCTCCTTCTGACAGCTCCCGATCTGCACTTACCTGTAATAAAGAATTAAACCCGTTTTCTAACTTTCTTCCATTTTTTATATCTATCAAACCTTCCCTCTTTGTCTAACTTCAACTACTCTCGGACCATCATCCGGTTAAATGCCTCCAAATCCAAATCTTCAAACTCCATTCTCCTTACTCCCTCTAAATAGTCAATTTATCCTTAATCTTATTAAAAGTTCCTTCACCTATTCCCTTTACTTCCGTTATCTCGTGTATGGATTTGAAAGAACCGTAAGTATTCCTGTAATCTATTACCCTCTTTGCTAAGACCTGACCTATACCCGGAAGGATCATAAGCTCTTCCTTACTAGCTGTGTTTATATTAATTTTTCTCTCTTCCGGCGGCGCTCTCTTCTTTTCCTGCTCTACCTCTGGTGCAGCTATTGGACGCTCTAGCGTCCAGAGACGGTTAAACTTTTCCAGATGGGCTTGCAATACATATGTGTCTTTAATTACAAAGAAGTTTTCATCATTCCGATTAGTGGCACTTTTCGAGTAATTATAACTTCCAGTAAGGACTGTATCATCGGCGATTAACGCCTTAATGTGCATATAGCCCCCTTTGCTTCCAGTCCTGACTACTAAGGGGACCCCTGCTTCTTTTAGCCTTTCGGTCACTGCATACCTTGAGCTTGCCTGGCCTTTGTCCATAACAATCTTTACATCTACTCCCTGCCTATGCTTTTCGATTATGGCTTCGGCAACCTCATCCAGGGTGAAACTAAAGATAAGAACATAGACCCTCTCCTCTGCATTTCGGACCGTATCTTTTAGTCTTTCAAGGATCTCTTCACCCTGTTCGGGAGAAAACAAAACCTCGACCTTAGGTACGTCCTGGCAATTCCCTGGATAGAACAGTAAGGACATCAAGCATACACTCAGAACACCTGTAACTAGAATATTCTTTATAAATCTTTTCATACTCCCTCACCTTGCATTTACATAACTCATATTTAACTACTCAAAAAACTCCGTACCTCGCAACTGGCTTGAAAAAAATCTCTTGATACAGAGACTTTGATTTTACCCAGGTCATATAGGTTGCCTTACCTTGAGAAAGTCCCTCTATGAGGCTCTATGTGCGTCTTTTTTTGTTGACAATCGGTAAAAAAGCCTTTTTTGGCCATTTTTGCTCATTTTCCCTCAGTCCCCTGTCCCGGTCACAAATAAATTTTCTACTTCTCATTTGATTTTTTTAATGCCTCTCGGAAAATTCCTTTAGGTCCTTTCATTTCCTCGCTTTTAGACCAAACTTCCATTGTCTCTCTTGTTTTCCTATATGTGCTGGGGTCGCTTTTTTCAAGAGCTCTAAGCATCCCGACAGCTAAACCTACAATATAGGGTCCCCTTTCTGACTTTCCAGCTATTCTTAACTGGGCATCTAACTGTAGAGTAGAAAACACTATTCTTCGGAATACATCGCTCTCAAATGCTGCTTTTGATTGTCTCAAAAGATCCCGTGTTATCTTAGCATTCCAAATTGTTGCGGCAGCCAATACAATAGTAAAACCAGCTTTAACCTAAGTTGCCCAATCCATACCATCACCTCCATTACTTCTCCCACAGGTGATATTTCCCTTGATAGAAATAGCCTAAAGGAATTTCTCTTTTGGTATGAAATTTAGCTACAATATCAGTCTTCATATCAGTAGCCACTGACTGTAAACCGGCTGAGTATATATTCTCTAATACTCCTTTAAATAGGTCTAGCAAAGCTGTTCCAGATTTGTAAGAGAATACCCCTCTATTGTCTTGAACCCATACAATAATCTTACCTCTTGTATCAACACCCTCAGGAAAGCTCTTTATTCCAAGCTCACCATCTGGATCATAAAAGAAACCAACAAACAAGAAATTAGTCGGGTTGCCCATTATGTAATTAATCCTGGCCCAAGACAAACTAGCCGCCATCTGTGTTGCCTTCTGCTCATACATCCATTCCTTAACTTCCCCGTGCCCCAAAATAGGCACAAAACAAAGACCTACACCCAACAAAAAAGCAGCTAATAGGCGTTTAACCTTCATTTTAACTCTCCTTCCTTAACTTTTTACCCAAGTATAATTCCTTATCTCTCCCTATGAACCCTTCTATTTGACCTCCAGCTGTGTCTTTTTTTCAATAATAATCCACAGCACCGGCTCTACGCCCTTTTTGTCTCCCTAACTGAAATCACTACGAGTCCTTAATTCGCTTTTTAGGGTCAGCATACGTCAGGTTGACGTGCTTTAAAAGTTTTTCTCTGTCTAACCCTAGCTCATCAATAGCCTCTTTTAATTGCAGTTCCAAACCGACCAGGCCAATATAATCCATTGTTACTCGTGCTTTATTCCGGCTACCTGTAAGCTCTGAAAACTTTAACTCTGCAGGTTTACCCATAACAACCTGAACCTCTACCTTTTCTGCCTTGACTTTGCATATCATTTAGCCTCTCCTTTTATCCTAAGCCGTGTTGCCGCTCAACCACCGTCTCACAACCCTCGCGCCTACCCTGAGTATTACCCAAGTACGGTAACCCTTATTTCAGCGTCCGTCTCAAAGTAATTTCCTGGCGTCGTTGTCAGAACGTAATGAACCGGTATTCGATTACTAGACTGTGCATAGGCAGTTAAACTCAGATTTATCCCACAACCCAAAGGCACTAGAGCTGGACTTGGTTTTTTAAAAACCTTATCGGAATGGGAACACACCTGATAGTCCTGTCTTTTCCTTATGACGCTCCACTCAACATTGAAATAGACTTGCTTTACTGCCGCAGTAGCATAAAAGTACAAAGTCCCAGAATAGTTTCGTTGCTTGAAAAACGGATGATATCCTTCAAGAAAAGTAGCATCTTTCAACCCAATCTTCTGAGTTTGAATGCTCCTCACCACTAACTCTGGCACAGCTTTTGCAGTCGCCGGACTGGTCGACTTTCGACCTGATGTATCTTGCGACCAGATCGCGTAATAATATGTGGTCCCATTTGTTAAACCCTTATCTATAAACGTAGACCCAGAACCCTTATAAAGAAGTTTGCCATCGGATATACTACTAGGATAAGACCCTGTTTTCCTTCGTAGATAAACTCGGTAAAAATCTGCCTGTCCTGGATTTTGCCATGTCAAAAGAATTTGCTTATCCCCGGGCTCTGCCTTAAAACCTGTCGGGGGACTGGGCGGTAGAGTATCTACATCCTGTCCTGGCCCCTCCTGTTCCTGCTCTCCTCCTGCCACTGCACTAACGCAAGCAGGCTCAGACCACGTTTGATACCTCTCACACCTTGAAAATGCTGCGTAATAATATCGCTGACCATTCACACAGTAGTAATCCGTAAAGCTTTCACCATAACCTGAATACACTCCAAACCCATCTGTGGGTGATCGTGCAAAACGGTCAGTCCTTCTTATAATACGCACGTAATCAAAATATTCATCTGTAGGATTATCCCACGTCAGCGTGATACTCTTATCACCAGCCTGTGCTTTCATAGGGCTCCTCCCGAAATCTCTGCTTCACTTTTCATATCTTAGTTTCAACACCTTCTTAAAGCTCTTTACAGACTCTAGACTTAACCCATATTTCAAGCTCAACTCTTTATTTGACAGACCTTTTTCTTTCCAGTCTCGCCAGAAGCGGCGGTTGCGCTCTTCTTTACGTCTAGTCATTTGCACTTTTTCTCTGTTTTTTCGGACTACCCTAAGCCAATTCTGGTTACGAGAATCGGCATCTAGGTCTATTACTACCTCATGTTTTTTACCCACAGTATTACTCCTTTAGCCCAGTCAATCTTGCCCTTCTTACCCTGTCAAGTCGAGCGTTTGAACGCTTTTGACATAGTGATTCTCAAACCAAATTCTGTTCAAGACCGTTATAATAAAGGTGTTCTTCCTTTATATAGATTCTGCTTTTTGCTGCCTCCCTAGCTGGTTGGTCCCACAGCTCCCTGTCTATTTCGATATGGCAAGTGATCATAAGTCCGCTAGTTTCCTTCCTTCAGGGCCGAGTATCTCCTCCAGTTTGTCCTTATCAAAATCATCCAAACCTTCAAAGGCTGGCTTGCGGGAAGGCTTTTCGTAACCTGCATCAGCTCCTCGCTTTTCCATTTCAGCCCCCCCTTTCTCTATAAATTTTAGAACTCCCGAATCTTTCAGCCTAATTTGCCTAGCTCGTTCCTCTAGCTCTCGATTTTTCCGGTCCAAAAGGACAAGGGCTGTTCCCCATTTCCTCGACTGGTCAGTTTCCACCATCACTGGCTTACCATACTCAGTCCGAACGCTATCTCCAAAGAGTTGCCTCGCTTTTTGCCTTCCGGGCGAGTCTTTTGTTACTTCTTTTTCGATAGCTTCTCGTAACTGCTCGACTTTCTCTTGAATTACCCCCTGTTTCTCTTTTATTCGTTTTATCTCCTTCTCACCCTCAGTTAGCTCTTTTTCCTCTTCGTTCTCTTTCATTTTTAAAACCAGAAGTTCATCGTAACGTTTTTTCTGCTCAGGAGTTAGCTCAACCGCTCGCATTTTTAAATCCCAAAGCTCCTTGTATTCTTCTCTCTCTTTCATTAACATTATATTTCTCCCTCTAAAATCAGTTTTCGCTATCATACCTTAGCTTCAACACTTTCTTGAGACTCTTTACAGACTCTGGACTTAACCCATACTTCAAACTCAACTCTTTATTTGACAAACCCTTTTGCTTCCAGTCTCGCCAGAAGCGGCGGTTGCGCTCTTCTTTACGTTTCGGCATTTCCTCTTTCTCTCTTTGCCTTTGTAACCTTGCTTCGTGCAACCAATTGGGCTGGCCACCCTGAGCTGGATCATCTAAGTTGATGACTGCCTTTGACACCTTCAATTTTTACCCCTGGACCGGACGAGAGACCATTTGCTCAGCTAATCTTCCCCTTCTTACCTTGTCAGGTCGAGCGTTTGAACACTTTTGACATAGTGATTCCCAAACCAAATTTCGTTTAAAGCTGTTACAACAAGAGTGTTCTTTTGCACTCCCACTCTCTTAAAATTAAGAGAGAAGATAAAAGCAGAGAGAGCTTCCTCTGTAGCTATGTTTATTGCCACATCAGTTCAAAGATGTTTGTTTAGAGAGAAATCTTTTCCCTTAACTACTGGTTTGGTTTTAGGTTTTTAATGATAAAAAATACTCCTTTTTCTCTTAGTAGTATTTCTCTTAGTAAAAGACCTTAGTATAAAACGTAGTGTGAAAAGAAGGCGAATTTGGGAAATAGTTATAGATAAAGAATTTCCTGGATTTTTCGCCCCAAAATTTTCCCCAATTGGAGGGGTATTAATTTCCAATTGGAGGGGTATTAATTTCCAATTGGAGGGGTATTTCAGTTGAATTTTCCCCAATTGGAGGGGTATTAGGACTTGACTTTTCTTAGTCTGTGGATAACTCATCTTCTATCTCCTCCCAAAATTTCTTGGGATGAGGATTGTTGCTATCCTCAGTTACCCACTTAAAAATTTCTTGGAGCTTTTCCCCTCCCAACTGTTTCCTGACCTGTTTAAGCATCTTTACGGTTGTTTTATAAGCTCGTTTAGTTTGAAACTCCTCCTCATGAAGCCAATCGGCAATCTCTATAATCTGTATATCTTCGGGCTTATCTTTAAGAACCTCTTTGTCAATAGTGCCTAAAAGTTTGAATAGCTGAGGCTGTCTGGTAGGAAAATAAATTTTAATCTTAGACTTTAGAAACTCAGGCTTGAATACTTTTTTAGTATTGGCTATGTCCCACCCAGTTATCACCTTGTCTTTTTTCCCTTCGATTAATCCCTGATACAAGACGTCTTCAAGCTTCTTTTTCGTATCATGCCTGATTTTTTCTGGCGTCATTCGCATCGCCTCAATAAGAACAGTCTCGACCTTCATCGGGTAAAACTTTTTTCCCATCCCTTCTTGCTTAATCGCCCAATGAATGAAATTTTGCACGTATTTTGACTGTTTTGGATTATATGCTAGCCCTGGCACAGGATATCTTACATATGGCGGTAATTTTCCCTCTTTTTTTAATTCCTTCATCAGTTTCGGCCATAGCGGCATCATGGCATCTTCATAAAGAAACACTTCAAATACTCGATTACGGCCCTTTCCTTTGTCCGCTAAACTCATTAAGTGGGTTATCTTGGTTTCGTCGCCACCTTCATTTTTTATTATCACAGTAGCAAGGGCCAGTGCGTGAGAAATGCTGGTCACCCGGTCTCTCAAGATCCCTTTCTTTCGATCACTCATATCTAGCCAGTAAAGCATGTCCCACGGCCGATAGACAAAGTAAGGTGAACCAACGCCCCAGGCAAAGAATAGTTCTATCAGTAATACCCTTCTAGCTAAATCATCAAAATTCAGAATCTCCTTTATTTCCTTCTTTCCCCGTTTCGTTGTTATCTTACGCTTTCTGACAATCCATTTAAAATCTTTTTCGTCAAGATTTGGAAAAATAAACCGAATCTCATCTCTTCCTGTCTTCTTTGTGTATTTAACAGTGTATGTGCCATCTGGTGATTCTTGAATCAATGGATCGTAAATTTGTCCGCTAGTCAGTTGCAACAGCCGGTCAAAAGTTCTCCTATCAATAGGTAAAATTTTTCTGTTTACTAACGTTTTTAAAATGTTATGTTCACCGCCTTGCTCTTTAACCTTTTCTCTCATTCCACCCTCCATATCTCTCTATCTCCTTATTCTATAATTGCAGGACAGGATAAGGAGGAATAAAGACCTGTCCCTTGAGTTCAAGTTACCCGGACTGGTCTCGGCCGGAATAAAGTATCTCTCCCAGTCCTACCGGCCGTATAAGTGCATCCAACATCATCTAATCTTACAAGTAAAATAGTCATGTCTCTTCAGACTTTACTTTCTTCTTTTTCCCAGGCACAACCCCTATGAATCAATTTATTTTTTTCATCAATGTAAAAAGCATCTCCTGGGTTTACTCTTTCCCCACAATAACTACACTTTTCATCCCCCTGAGATTTTAAATACTCCTCTGTCATAATAGCCCAACCCATCTTCAAACCCTCCTTAACGCATTTCTACTAACGATTTCTTGCTGCCCGTTATCAATAAATTCAACCATACAACTATTCATCGTCAGCCTTTTCAACACTCGACATACTCGACCTTTCATTGACACCCGCTTAGCATTATTACCCCAAGTATAGACATACCTCTGTTTCAACACTTTAGTTTTGCCATGCACCACTCAAGGTATACCAGGAAATTAACTGCTTAATTACCCATCTCCCTTTCTTATCCACACACATCATCCACCATTTAACCCTTTTATCTAACTCTTTCTTTATTTCCTCTAACATCCTACCCTCCTTTCCTTCTGCCTAATATCAGTAAACGGTCCTTCTCTTATACACTCAACAAAACAATTACCTATCATCCAGCCTAACCTTTCGCAAGCCACCTGAGCAAAAGGTGCTTCTACCTCGCTGACTTCTTTAGTTACTCGGTTTGTGACTCTGTATCGTGGCATCTTTTTCCTCTCTTATCTTCCATGCTAGGTACCTACCATATCTTATATCCACATCCTCTTGTCTCTTGCCAAACATCTTTAACACAGCTCTATTAACAACGTCTCTCATATCTTCGCTATTCAACTTCACTCTCCTCCTCTGCCTTCATTCCCTCCATATTTAATTCCTCCTTCACCTCTTAGGATTTAGAAATTTATCTATTAGGAGATTTATTTATTTTATAAAATCTGACGAAAATGTCAAGTGAGATAAATACAGTTGTCCTACAATGCTGTGTTATGACCTTGAAGCCAGGAGGTCTATTATGTATATATTTTTACAGGAGAGTCCAAGGGGGTTGATTTAACCGGTGGTCTGCCGGTAAGCGACTCTTTCTTTACTTATTGTCAGGTTGAAAACCCATCGGTTTTCGCTTAATCTGTTCCAACATCTCAGCTAACTTCTTGTTATAATCATCCAAATAGTCTATGCCCTCTGCAGTTAATTTAAAAGCACAGCTAATAATAGAGCCTGGTGATCCCACGTCAAACTCAATATACTTTTTCTCGGTTAAATAATGCAAGCATTTCTCAACATCAAGCTCCCTATCTTTTCCTATGACCCTGACAATTTCCCTACCCCCTACATAAGATGGATATTTCTTAGCTAAAAGTGTCAAAATGCTTAGCCCAGTGAGTTCGTTAATCAAAGCCATTTAGTTACTCCATAAGTGGCCCTTGTCGCTTTCTATTTTCCCTGAGCAGCTAGTTCTCCTTCTCCATACTTTATCCCCATTACTCCTGATTCCCGAGGTTTTTCATAATAAATTTCAAATCTATCAACATTTCTGAAATCTGTAAGAACTGATTTATCGTTGCCGATTAATAGTATCAATTTTTCTCCAGTTTTATCATCCTCCCAACTGCTCCATCCTGATACATAGAATGCCTCATTACTTAAGATCGCTAGCATATAGGCATCTTTATCTTCAGGAATCTCTTTGACTTTCCATGTTAACTCCATTGCTCTCTTTATAACCTTCTGCAACGATCCTAGGTCTGTAAGCTCTGCTGACTTATACATATACTACCTCCTTCTTTTCTTATTCCTCTGGAGACTTATAAAATCTCCACTCTACTTAAGCTCTAAGAAATATTTAGATTGTAGGGTAAAAGGTCTATTCTTTTACCCTTTCTTCTTCAACTCCCGTATTTCCGCCTTTAAATGCTTGATGTAATCATCCACATACTTAACCGGTAGATTCCTCCTGCACCACTCAAGGAGATCTGTAAAAGCACCTTCCAAACTTATAATCTCTTCTGTCAAACTATCGAGTCGTCTAAAAACCTCATTCCACCTCTGTTCTTCTTCCATCACTCTCCCTTTTTAATCTCTACTTCGTAACCCATTTCTTTGAGGACATTAGGACACTTTTTAAACTTAGCTACTTTGCCCTCAATACCCATCTCCAGCATTCTTGCTGCCCATTTAGGGTTTAAAGGGCAGTGCTTGGGGATCTCGCTTTCCTTAAGAACAACTTTACCTCTCTTCTTGGCCATCTTAATCACCTCCACATTCAATATAACACAAATAGGGGGGAGTGTCAACCCCTGCCCCCTCCTCCTACCCCTACTAAAAACTGGCAATTACCCACCCAAAGCCCATATTGATTAGTTATCTTTCTTCGTTCGAGCAGGATCCTCGAACAGAGAAAGAATATTTTGCCTCGGGAAAATGCCATAGAAGGCTCATATAGGTACTTCGACGACCCCAGAAGGGATATAGTATGGTTCAATCCTTTAGCATTGAAATTCACTATAACCCTTTATAGAATAGGAATATAGCAATCTACCGTCCCGAGTAGGTTCCCCGCCGAGCCCAGTACCCTCTCTCCTGTCCCCTGGGGGACGAATCTACTCATACCGATAATGATTCTCAAATATTAACCGTGGTTGTTGCTCAGACAACATCCTCTCACCCAAACCTATTTTGTTTTATTTTAGCTTATCATTTTTTGGCTAAGCCCGGGGATCCCGACCATTTCCATCCTCCCTTATCCTCTATCCATCAATCTCTTGAGATGAACACTACATCTTCAGCATTTTTTACTCAGAAAATCTTCCTAACCCTCTCCCGTGCCGGCAATAATTCATTTACATACAATTCGGCTATATCTAATAATTTAATTGAGGTTTTTCCTCACGCATTTTTTGTTTTTACTATTTTTTTCATAGCATAACATATTTCTACCTAGACAGAACATGGGATTGGGTCTTTTCATACCCCGGTAGTATCTACCCTGCTTGCTAGCGGGGGGCGGGGGGTTCAAGTTTCATCGCTTGCTAACTGGCTGGCAGTCAATCAAACTGGCTGGACAGACTGGCAGGACACCCTTGCTTGCGCTAGTGGAGCATTGCCCCCACACTACACACGCAAGCTAGTTGCATAGAACTCGTATGAAGAAGCATGGACGTGATGTTCCGATAATAATGTTTTATGTCGTTGTCTTATCAGTCTCCCTAGCTTGCTTCTACTCATCTTCTCGTTTCGGGAAGAAACTTGTCGTCCATCCTCCTGTCATTAGCTTACTCGCCAGCGAGCGCTCGACCACTTGCTCCCTCCTTTTTAGAGAAAGAATTCATTTAAGCCCAAATTTAGCGTTTGAAAAGAATAATTGAATAATTTTTATTACTGGTAGCTTTTGAGAATATAGTGGGCGGTTTTGTGTGCACGTGACGCTCTTTTTTAACCGGGGAGATAACCCTAATTTTACCCTTTCCCCATCCGCCCGATTTTCTATCTCTAACAGAAAGTTAAAAAACCCCTGTGAGCTAGGAAAGAAAAGCGTTTGTCGTATTTTATGAATAAAAAAGTAGTGATTTTTGTTCATTTTAGTGTCGGGTTTTTTGCTGACGAAGCAGTATGGTGAGGAGAGAGCGAGGCCGTCCGCTGGCGACATCTCTGCTCGAACCTATTTTTATCTCTTAATACTATCAAACAGGTTCGCACGTATTCCTTCTCTTAACTCAGTACCTATTTACTACCCTTATAATTAACGTATCTTTATGTCCAAAACCGCCAAGCACTTTTTAATTCTTCTTTTTGGGCAAAATGCGGAAACTCGCTTCCTCAGCGGAATAACAAAAACATCGAACCTTCAGAAATTCCAAAAATCGAATATTCAGCATATTTTTTCTCTCTTTCGGGCTTCAATAAAGAATATGGCTGTCCTGTCGGGCCCGACACTCTGAATCGTGCAATTCTACTTTTTTACAAAAAAATCGAAGCCAGCAAAATCATAGAAATCGAATTTTAATAATAATCTCTACTTCCGACAGAAGGCTCTTTTTCCTTCTTTTTGAACCTTCCCCTGTTTTCCCACGCATAAATATATTTGGCGTTCCCAGGATCAAAATCTATATCTTTACCTGCCCTGCGCATGAACCAAAGTCTTTTGACGAGGTGAATATGGCTCCACCAAGCTTTTCCATCTCGTATTAATAGTTCCTTCCAGAAAGCTTCCCGCCTCTTCATAGCCTTTTCTTCTCTTTTTTTGGCAAGCTCAGTTTTGTGTGCCTCACGCCAGCGTCTCGTTGCAGCCTTCCCCTTTTCCGACCTTCGATACTTTCGGTCGGCTGCTCTTTTCTTCTCAATGTCTTTGTATGGCATATCCGACCTCCTGCTTATTCGCCTAGTTTCATTAGCGAAATCTCTGGCTTTGTCTCTTTTCTATTTATTCCCAAAGCATCAATACACTTCTTGAGCTGTGCTTCCAAACAGACCAAAGCCGTTCTTGACATCTCTACTCCCACTCGGTTAAATCCCTCAAATTCTGAGAACTCAATTACGACCGGTCCCCTACCTAATTTCTTTGCGTAAATCTCTACCATCTCTACGTTTAACATTTATTATTCCCCCTTTCCAAGAAATACTTCCATAGAACCCCAAAATCGGCACTTTAACATACTCATTGATGTTTATTATTGCTCATTTCTTTGGAGATTGTGATGAGCTTTTACGTGTCTCTGGTACTTTTTTTCGCTCAGGGTTATGCCCTCAATTTTGCCCTTTATAGCGATGGTTCTTCAGAATATATGAAACAGTGGAACCATACCACCTTCCACCTCTTTTTGTCGGTATCCCTTCTTTATTTAACCGCTTTGCAATGTCCCGATGACTCAATCTCTTTCTCCTTAACGCTTTCACATACTGGACTATCTCTAACTCTTGGCAATTCTCTATTCTCTCTTTATTTTCAGCCCTAAATCCTAACGCCGGGGATCCCAATGGTTCACCTCTTCTTTTCTTCTCTTTCAGAGCATCTTTGATCCTCTCAACGATTAACTCTCGTTCCATTTGCGCTAATGCCCCCATAAGTGTAAGGAAAAATTTCCCGAGCGGGCCAGTAGTATCTACATTCTCAGTAACCGAGTGAAAACAAACACCATTAGCCACAAAAACATCCTCAACTATTTCCAACAGGTCTCGGGTTCTCCTGGTTAGCCTATCCATTTTGTAAACAATCAAATGACTTACCTCTCCTTGCTCACACAGGGAGATCAACCTCTGCATTCCTTCTCGCTCGAGACTGTTACCTGACGCTCCCTTATCTTCAAGGATCTCAACCGGGCATAACTTCTTCAGTTTAGCATAAGTCTTTATCGTTGACTCCTGGCTCTTTAGACTCAGACCGTTTTTTGCCTGCTCCTCTGTGGAGACTCGAACATAACCTATTATCCTTTTTGACATCTGTAACTCCTTTTAGTAGTATCCCCACCTTCTTTTTAATGTCTCTTCCCAATTATCTTTCCCTGCTTCCGGTACCACCTTGCTCCATTCGTCAAACCACATCTGCACTCTTTTTTGATTTTCTTCTTTTGTTCCTGTCCCAAATGCCCCGTATTTTTTACGACCCCTGCTCGTATGACTGTCAATTGCATATTCTGGGATCTCAGGACCTTTCTCTGCTTTGTAATCTTCCTCAATAAGATTTCCGAGAGAATCTCCCTCTCTACACTTCGCTACGCGACACATAAACAGAATAGCTTGGAGTGGAAAAAGAAAGTCACCCAGGGTAGGTTCTGAAACTTTTTTAATATTAAATTCCCACATTTGCCTTAGTGAGTTCACTACTACAGGCGTTAGAGGATTGACTAGTCCACAATCCTCAACGCTGAGTAAATGTAGACGACGCCAGAGATACTTACCGAAACCAGAAACGTGAATCGCATACGCAAAATAGGTTGCTTTGTATTCTTCTCCCCTCCTTGTACATTTAATGACTGCTGAGATAGCTTCATCAAGAGGTAGGCCGTTTTTGCACTCCAGTTTCCATTTCTCCTTCTTTTTTCCTTGACTCTCCACTATCTTCCTCCTAGTACTCATCAGGGAATAAAATCGTCGTAGCGCTTCTATCAGCCTCAGTAATTATCCAAATTTTCCAATCATTCTTCTTATGCGCTGATAGCAGCCGCAAATTCTTATCTATGGAAAGTTCGTTCTCCTTCTTATCTTCTTCTGATAGGTCTCCCCAATCTCCTGCTGCGTGTCTTTCCACGCTTTGCATCGCAAACTTGGCAAATTCCTCATTTTCAGCCACTAGGTCATTCACGCCTCTAGTCATCAATAATTGACCCAGTTTAAATTTAGACAATTTATTTCCTCCCCTCTTTCGTCGTGGATACCCCCACTTTTTCATAAGTTGTTGTTCAGGAAACAATCTCTTAGCTTCCGGGTTCTTCTTGAGCTGACCTGATAGGAAAAGCCCATACTTCATTACCTCCTTATTATTTCTGCCCTTCACAGCAAGGACAACCCTTACCAGCGAGGAATCTCCCCCTTTCCTTTTCAGTCATATCCCCGTGGTTTATCCCATAACTATCCCATGGTTCACCACAGATATTACATACCAGGTCTTCATCTATCCGACTGGGGTAACCTTGCTTCTTAGCTTGCTCATAAGCGTCTTGGTAACTCATTCCCCACATCTCATCATCTTCCAGGTCATTAATTTCAACAACCTTTGTTTTTTTCAACTGCTTCTTATACCATTCCTTAGCCTGCAGCGTATCTTTCAACTTACCACCTTCCATTACTATAATCAACTTATCGCCTTTCATAATCTGAACTGTTGCTCCTGCAAAATTCCTTCTAACTATCTCTTCGGGGGTTTCTCTCAGTTCTGCTTTCTTTAATGCCTCCATAACTTCAGTTTCAACATTACTCTTTCTCATACACCACCTCCTTGCGGAAGGGAGACCGGCCAGAAGAAGAGAGAAATTAAAAATAGGTCTCCCTCCCGGTAGTAGGAGATTCATTATAAAATTGGATTTAATTCTAATCTGTATGTCCCCTGCAGGAATAAGTCTTTGTCCTTATCCACCTTTCCCTGGGCCAAACAGCTCTCACAGTATGCTTTACCAGTCTTTAAATCAATACTGAACTCAGGCGTCCATTTTCTGCAGCCGTGGCACGTTAGCCCAATCGGATAAAAATTATCCTTCCCCTTTTTAGCCAATAGAGGAACCTCTTTTACCATCTTCTCCTTTGGCATCAAGTTTACTCCTACGCTAATCATTACCTACTCACCTCCTTCCTACTTGTAACGCTTCAAGTTTCATTATCAACAGATTTAGACTTCTCACCAGTAGTTGTTCAGGTTTAGTGCTGCTTTTAGAATTTTCTTTGACTGTCCTTCTGCAAGAGTCGCGCCAGTCCACCAAATAATTTTTAGCGACTTCCAGGTCGAATTTGGTGCAGTCTTTTGCCCATTCTCTTATCTCGGCCAGTCTTTCCATCTCTTATACCTCCTCAGGACCTAGAGAACTACCAGGTCCTCTTTCTTAATGGGAAATTGAATTTTCGACTTCTGGTGTTCCACCCATACCCAAGGATCCTGCAGGTAACCCTGCGGTATAATCTCAATTACCATCCCTTCCAACATTCCGGGTTTCTTGATAATCGCCATCTTACCCACTTGTTGTCACCTCTTTCTGACCCTGAATTTTTAATACCTGGTTCATCTCTCTCGCCCTCCAGGAGAAGTTTTGAGTCACTTTTATTATAGCACAAGTAAATAATTTGTCAAGTAATTTATACAGTGGAGTAATTACGAAAATAAAAAAATCTGCTACTTTTCTGCAAAATGGTTATTATTTTTCTGGGATTTATTATTGACTTTTACACGGTGTGGTTAATGAGGATAGTTAAAACTGGTGAGCTTCTACTTCCTAACACTTAGACCTATTTATTGAAATTAGACGGACGTATGAACGTATAACAGAAATTCGAGTCTTATTTGAGGACAGCACAGTACTTGAAACAGGCATAGACAGGACAAAATAATGGAAACTGTGGTATATAAAGGTCTTGGGGACGCTTTGAAATAATTCATTTGAGGGAACGTATAGCTCATTAGATCAATGACAGTATGGTTTATAATATGAATAACTTTTTTGTTTATAGTTGCGGCTTAAGGCAGGTAATCCACTAGTTTTGCCTATCTTGCTCAAAAAAACACTTCACCAGAGGCTCATACAGGCACTTTCTAGCCTGAAGGCAACCTATTGACCTTGCTCAAATCAAAGTGTCTCTATCAAGAGATTTTTTTGAAGCCAGTTCTGGGATAGAGCGATTTTCTTGCTTTCCACCGTCAAAGGGATAGAATAAACATAATAATTACTCTAAGGCTAAACCAGAGCACAAAAAAAGATGCTAACTATTGACAGGCAGCGAAATAGACGTATGAGGAGTCAGCTTGGGCTATTAAAGAACCTAATGTGTGAACTTGACTACCTAGGTCGGCAAACAAGTTTTTAGGGGCCTTTTAGGGGCCCTAACAATTGATGGAGGGGAGGAAAAAAATGAAATTAGAAGAAGAAGTAATAAAAGAGGTGAAACGGTCTTTTTGGATAGAGAAGTGGGCATTTAGGTCGTTTTTTATCTTTTCCATTTTCGTCGTGTTATGGTTAGGTGTGACAAAAAAGGACCCTTTGATTTTACTTACTTTTATGATAGCTCTCAGCACAGCGCTTCAAGTAATTCAAATGCAAAAAAGTCGAAGAGAATCTAGGCTAAGAGATATGGTCGAGCTATCAAGGGTAGTTATAGAAGTTTATAAGTTTGTGAAGAAACCACAGTTGGTTGAAGGTTATCTAAAAGAGTTTATTTATGCATAGTGCTTTTCTGTGCTTTTATTTTCCAGATGTTGTTGATGACCTCGTAAAGGAACTTAAGAAGGCTAACTTTGGGAATTGAGGAGGTTAAGAGATGAAGATACCTTACTTTGAAAAGTCTCGTCGACTGAGAGTTTGAGAGAAAAACGGACTTTACATAAAACCATTTATTATTATCGGAACTTCGGCTTGTTTTTCTACCTATTTCTCTATTTGTCTCAAATACTTTAGACCTTTTGCTGTAATATCATAATCGCCAATCTCACCAAAGGCTTTCGCCATCCTAACAATATAGCCATCGTCGTCAAGGATCTCAACGTCTTCTTGAAAACGACTTTTCTCCACTTCAACCGGAAGCGTTTTGTAAAAATCATCCATAGAAAAAATTACGCCAGTATCCTTCTTTTTATGCTCCCTCAGTGCTCTAAGAATTCTTAGTTGCAGATCTGTTAG
>JBHIEA010000007.1:0-20823 GCA_046760365.1 bacterium | reverse complement strand
AATTCCTTGGCCTTGGAAAGAGCCACCGCAACCACCCGATCTTTAAAGGAGAAAGTGGGATGATTTACTGAATCATCTTTTAGGTAAACCTCCTTAAGTCCCAGCTCTGTTCCCAAGCGATGAGCTCTAATCAAGGGAGTAAAACCTGAATAGAGTCCCACGGTTGGAGGTCCATCCAGAGGAAGCAGTTCCAAGTACCGCCAGAGATTCTTAGCTCTTGAAAGAATGATCTTTCTGGAAAGGCTTTTTCTGATGGCTGAATAATTATAATCGACTTCTAAGGGGCCAAAGCAGAACTCACAGACATAGAGAGGCTCTTTGGGATATTCTCTGTCGCATTCCCTACATTTTAGTCCCTTAACATAAGACATTTTCTTCTCCTTACCTTTTTTCTATAACTAGCCTAAAAGCACTTCCTATTTTTTCTATCCCAAGAATCCGATGGCCTTCCTCTTTCACACTACGGGGTACATTTCTGATGGGTTCCCCTTTATCCAGAATCACCTCGAGGATTTGGCCGCTTCGCATCTCTTCCAGTTTTAACTTGGTTTTGATGAAGTTATAAGGACAGACCTCACCTCTCAGATTGAGCCTCGTATTAATCTTAAATTCCTTCACCTATTTTCTCCTTGAGTTTCTCCAAGCCAATTCGATCGAGGGTCTCTCTAAATCTTTCCCCTTCTTTTCCTTCTTGTTGGTAGAACTCCAGCACCTTTTGAATTAAATCTAGAAGTCCGTCCTCACTTCCAAAGAATTTACATAAAAGGTATCCCAAAAGAGGCCATTTACCCATCTTTCCCCCCACGTAGATGCGATAACCTCTCCTTTTTCTCTTCCAGGCTCCGAAGGGACAAATAAAGATACATTCTCCACAAAGGATGCATTTTTTTTGTTCATAGACAAGTCTATCTTTCTCTATCCTCAAAGCCTGAGTCGGACATGCGTCTATACATAGTCCACAGAGATTGCAGTCTTCCTCCACAAATTCCTTTTCCACTATACCATTTATACCGAGATCGTTTTCCAAGGGTTTAAGGCAGGCATTAGGGCACCCGGTAACTCCAATCTTAAACTTGTGGGGAAGACCCCCCCGGCCAAAAAATACATTATCAATCTTCCGGGCTATACTTTGACTATCGATCAAGCCATGGGAGCATACCAATCCCTGACAGGCAGTCACTGTCCGCACCCTCGGTCCACAAGCCCCTAAACTCAGATCCACTTTAGCAAGTTCAGATTTTACCTTCGCAAGGTCATCAAAATGAATAAAGGGAATTTCAATCCCCTGTCGGGCAGTCAAATGAATGTGACCTCTACCAAATCTGGTGGCTATTTCAGCTAATTTTGGTAATTGCTCGGCACCAACATAACCTCCCACTATCCTCAGTCTCAAGGAGAAAAGATCTTTCTCCTTCTGTTTCATGATTCCCGCACTTTTTAACTCTTTCACATCGTATTTACTCATTTTTAATTACTGCTCCTCAAAATATTGCTCCATGCTGAAATATCGCTCTCCGGTGTCCGGTAGAATCACTACTACGACCTTTCCTCTGCCCAGTTTTTTGGCCACTTTAAGAGCAGCTACCATTGCTGCTCCACTCGATATTCCTACGAATAGACCCTCTTCCCTAGCTAGCCGTTTAGCCATGTGAAAGGCATCGTCATCCGAGACCGTAATAATTTCATCAATAACTTCTCGATCTAAAACCCGAGGAACAAAACCGGCTCCTATTCCTTGAATTTTGTGAGGACCAGACTCGCCTCCGGAAAGAACTGCAGAGGTAGCCGGCTCAACGCCAAAAATTTTTACCTTTCCATTTCTTCGCTTTAACACCTGACCCACCCCGGTAATAGTTCCTCCCGTCCCCACCCCGGCGACGAAGGCATCTAGTTTGTCTCCTAGAGCTTCAAGAATCTCCTTAGCGGTAGTTTTTCGGTGAGCCTCAGGATTAGAAGGATTATTGAACTGCTGAGGCATAAAGCTATTGGGGGTAGCCCTAACTATTTCCTCTGCTTTCTTAACTGCTCCTCTCATTCCCTCGATCCCCGGAGTGAGAACAATTTGTGCTCCAAATGAATTGAGGATGAATATTCGTTCTAGGCTCATTGTCTCAGGCATAGTAAGGATTAATTTGTAGTTCTTTACTGCTGCCACCATAGCCAGTCCAATCCCAGTATTCCCAGAGGTGGGTTCTACTATAGTAGCCCCTGGTTTCAATATTCCTTTTTTCTCAGCATCTTCAATCATTCTCAGACATATCCTATCCTTTACACTTCCTCCCGGATTAAAAGACTCTAACTTAGCATAAATTAAGGCCATCTGTGGCTGCCTTATTTTATTCAACCTCACCATAGGCGTAGATCCTATAAGCTGCAGCACATCATCAACTACTTTTGTCCTCGGCATTACCTCATCTCCTTCAAATTATGTTCTTACTCTCTATCCCCCTCCCATAAAGTAAACAAATTCTACCCGGTCTTGGTCTTTCAACATAGTGCGGCTATACTCTTCTCTTTTGATTATGGTATTGTTCAGCTCTACAGTTACTACCTCTGGTCTAATCTTTTTTTTCTTCAGAAGATCGCTGATTCTCATTGCCGCCCCTAGCTCTTCTTTCTTACCATTAATGAAAATAGACATCTTCATTTCAACTCATCCCTCCAGAATTTTTAGTTTTTCCTTTTTAATCTTTCGTTGCTTTATCTTAAAGGATCTAACCTTGGGCCGGTCTCGATTAGAGAGAGAGATTATCAGATGACTCGCCTCCTCATAATAGGCGAGATCACAATCCCTTTTAGACGGATAGGCAGAACTAGCAGGATGGGAATGGTATATTCCCAGCATTTCAGTCCCCATCTTCCTCATTTGTTTAAAAACCTGGAGCTGCTCTTCTGGGTTCATAAAAAAAGTAGTAGGGCTCCGCTCAGTGTTGGTCATAGGGTAAATCACTGATACAACTCCATCTTTACCAGCCAGGATACCACAGGCTTCATAGGGATATTCGGTTTGAGAGTGCCTTATTATGGTATCAAGGTCTCTCCTTTTCAAAGTAATCATTCTTTATTGGCCAATACCTTGCCTTTACTTTTCTTTATAGATTGGAACTAACATTTTACAAACCACGAAACCAAACCCCTTAGATCTGGTAATCGGATACTTCTAAGGCCTTTATCAAAACCTGAGCTACCTCAGGCCGCATAATTTCCATAGGAGGCGACATCTTGTTCTTGAGCATACTACGGACTCTACTGCCACTTAGGGGAGTACGAAATGCTGAGTCATGGGGACAGGTCTTGGGGGTACTCATATTGCCACAGCGGCGACAAAAGAAGGCATGATCAAAAAACAAAGGGGTTATGCCTAGCTCTTTTTCTTCAAATTCATCAAATATTCGATGGGCATCAAACGGACCATAGAAACTACCTACACCCGCATGGTCTCTTCCCACAATAAAGTGAGTAGCTCCATAGTTTTTTCTAATAATGGCGTGAAAAATAGCCTCCCGTGGACCTGCATACCGCATAGTAGCCGGAAATACTGCCATAACTACCCTGTCTTTGGGATAATATTTTTGGAGGACAATTTCATAACTTTTTATCCTTACCTTAGCCGGGATATCGTCTTTCTTGGTTTCTCCCACCAGCGGATGCAAGAGAAGCCCATCGGCCATTTCCAGAGCACATTTCTGGATGTATTCGTGAGCCCGGTGAATTGGGTTTCTCGTCTGAAAACTCACTATCCTTCGCCAGCCTCTTTTCTTAAACCTGTCTCTGGTCTGGTAAGGGGTAAGTCGGTAGTTTAGAAAATCTGTGTGGATCGGGAGTCTCAAGACGTCGATCTTCCCCCCCAGAAGTATATCTCCCATCTGATAAAGTACATTTACCCCGGGATGATTTCTGTCTTCGGTTCCATAAACCTCGGCCGCCTCCCTTTCTCGGTTACGCCGATACTTCTCTTCCAAGCGTAAAATTGCTAAGCTGGTCCCGGAATCATCCAAAAGGGCTATCTCTTCACCTTCTTTTAGTGTGCGGGCTTTTTCTTCGCTGACAGATAGAGTAATGGGAATAGTCCAAGGCAGGTCATTGGCCAGTCTTTTTTTCTTTAAAACAGTTTCATAATCTTTTCGATTCATAAAACCCTCTAAGGGAGAGAGCGCCCCTACTGCAATCATTTCCAAATCTGCCACTTCTCTCTTACTGAGATGGATCTGTTTTAAACTGAGAGTATTCTCAATCAAAGACAGACGTTTTTCTTCTTTAACTAACCTATTTATAAGTTTTCCACCGTGCGGCTCAATTTGAGAGATCATTTTTCTTTACCTTTGGATATTACTTACTCATTATTTCTGGAGATGGAGGCCGCATTCTTTCTGTTCCGGAGTCTCCCACCACCAGCGGCCAGCCCTTATATTCTCATTGGTAGTTATCGCTCTAGTACAGGGAGCACAGCCTATACTGGGGTAGTTTTGATCGTGCAGGCTGTTATAGGGGACATCGTTATCTTTAATGTATTCCCATACCTGATCCAGAGTCCAATCGGCCAGGGGATTCACTTTGAGAATTGAATTATGGGCTAGATCAATCTCCAGTTTCTTAATCCGCTTGCGGGTAACACCCTGATCTTTTCTAAGGCCTGATATCCACCCTGAAAGACCAGATAAAGCCCTATTTAGGGGTTGAATTTTTCTAATCCTACAACACAATTTTCGTAGTTCCACACTCTTGTAGAAAAGATTGGGACCGTGTGAGTTAACCATCTCTTCAACTCTTCTGGTATCAGGAAAGTAAGTTTCAATCTTTACCCCATACTTTTGCCTGATTTTTTCTATCACCTCGTAAGTAGGTTGGGGAAGTCTTCCCGTATCCAGGGTGAAGATGCGTGGGTTGGAGTCAATCTTTACCATCATATCAATTAACGCTACATCCTCAGCTCCGAAACTTGATGCCAGAGCTATTCGGTCTTTATAGGTTCCCAGTGCCCACTTCAAAACCTCTTGAGGGCTCATTGCTCCTAGCTTTTCCCAGATTCCCAACGATTGTAAGTTGACTGACGCCATCTATTTCCCTCTCACAATTTAGTCATAAATTCATGATATTTTTAGTCATGTATTAACTAGTTTATATTATAAACAAATTATGATTTTTGTCAAGTATGGGCCAATTCATATCATTAAAAAAGTTACAAAATTTGTCAAGTATCTTTGTTAAGTCTGGACTGTGCTAGGAGAAGAAGATGGAGTCTCTTAGTATAGCTTCAAAGAATTCGGGCCAGAGACAATGGGGGTTTTGTCTGGTTATCCTATTTTAAAATCTCAAAAGTGCAAAATGGCGAGGAGTTGCCATTTTCAAATATTATCCTATACTTAATCCAGGTAACAGTACCCCGCCGAGGGAAAAGCAAGGAGAGAGTCCAGAGGAAGATGTAATGAAAGCATTAGCTCTATTGTCAGGGGGATTGGATAGCACCTTGGCTATAAAAGTCGTTCTGGAACAAGGCATCGATGTAGTAGCGGTTAACTTCTATACTCCGTTTTGTCTGTGTAATCGAAAGGGTAGCTGCAGACATGAGGCCCGAAGAGTAGCTGAAGAATTTGGGATAGAACTAAAGGTAATCAACCTATCATCCCAATATCTCAAAATTGTCAAAAGCCCTAAGCACGGTTATGGTAAGAATTTGAATCCTTGTATCGACTGTAGAATTTTAATGCTTAAGCACGCTAAGAAGTTGATGAAAGAGAAAGGAGCTTCCTTTCTTATTACTGGTGAGGTCTTGGGCCAGAGGCCGATGTCTCAACATTTTGCTGCCTTGAAGATAATAGAAAGAGAAAGCGATTTAAAGGGATTGGTCGTGCGTCCTTTATCAGCTAAGTTATTACCCTTATCAATCCCAGAAAAAGAGGGTTGGGTGAATCGCAAAAAGCTATTAGAGATTAGAGGTCGTTCTCGAAAGCCCCAGATAGATTTAGCCGCTAAATATGGGATTGCAGACTACCCCTGCCCTGCTGGTGGTTGCCTTTTAACTGATAGAGGGTTCGCTCAGCGTATGAGAGACCTAATGAGTCACTCTGAAATTAGCTTAAACGATGTTGAATTGTTAAAAATGGGTAGACATTTTCGTCTCTCTCTTCAGACTAAACTTGTAGTGGGCAGAAATAAAGAAGAGAACCAGAGGTTATTGAGATTAGCCAAGATAGATGATATTTGCTTTAAGCCTGTAAAAGTAAAAGGTCCAATCGGAATTGGCCGGGGTGATTTCGACCAAACTACGATTTTCTTAGCCTCAAAGATAGTGGCAAGATACAGTGATGCCCATGATGAGGTAAGGATAGCCTACCAGAGGTTACCTGGGGAAGAGATCGGTTCAACCCGCACAAGACCTATGAACGATATGGAACTGCAAAAACTTCGAATTTAAAAGGCTGGTTCCGTGTGAGGAATTAGGAGCAAAACTGTGGCCTCGGGGACGAGATTTGAGTGCTCTCACCGACGAGCCAAAGTAGGCGAAAAAAATTGAAGGCCATTGAAAACGTAAAGGGTGGAAAAGATCCCTTGGCAAAAGAAATGAGAACTTATGGGTTTTTTGTCTTTGAGAACAAGGAATCCATACCAGCCAATATACTATCAAGAAGCTCAAGGCAAAATGAATGGGATATATAGAGGACGTAAGATTAACGATTAAGTTAACTCAAGAGTCCTCTTCCGCCGCTTAGAGGCTACTCGGGAAAGCCAGATACTTATCTCATATAAAATGATTCCGGGAATACCCATCATGAGTTGAGTAAAGACATCTGGGGGGGTAAAAAGAGCCGATACTATAAATATGCCAACAATTGCATATTTTCTCTTTTCTGCTAAAAGTTCGGGTGAGAGAATTCCAATTTTTGTGAGAAAGAGAACCACTAGAGGTAGCTCAAAGACTATTCCGAAGACCACAGATAACAAGATAACCAACGAGGTATATTGACTGATAGTAAGCATTGGTTTCAGGCTACTGCCGGCAACCGCTATCAGAAAATACAAGCCGGTAGGCAGTATCATAAAATAGGCGAATGAAATTCCTGTTAGAAACAGAAGAATAGACACCGGAAAATAAAAGAGAACCGCTCTGCGCTCCTTTTTCTTTAATCCGACCGAAATGAATTTCCATACCTGATAGAAAATAACGGGAGATGCAAGGACAAATCCGGCGTAAAACGAGACTTTTAACTTTACCAAGAAGGCTTCCAAGGGCCCGATATAGTGGAGATCTAAATCCAGTTCCTGCAATTGAGGATTAGACGACTTCAAAAAGGTAAGAAGAGGATTATTTATAGCAAAAGGGTTGGCTTCTTTACCACTCAAGACATCCAGGGGGCCTCGAAGAAGATTCAAGATTAAAGCATCATAAAAAAAATAGCTGATGACCATCCCCGTGAGAATGGCTACTGCGCAAAAAATTAATCTCCTCCTTAATTCGCCTAGGTGCTGCAGAAAAGGTCTTTTCTCGTCTACCACATCGGCCCCCAACTTTGGATAAGTAGTCTCATCCGTAGTTTGTTCTAGTTTTGTGTTTATAGCAGCCTCCCGTGATTAGCACCCAAACTCTTAGAACCTCCTCATACAAAGCCACTCAACTTTGCTTTTTTTGCAAAATCATCTCTAGCCTCAATCACCTAGTCAAATTTGCCGTTTATTATTTAGGTCTGTAGAGTATCGATTCTTCAGTCTGGGGGAAACTCATCCATCTTCAGGAGAGCCAGTGCCAGAGATGAACTCTCCTAGCCATCGCCCGGTGCCGAAGGCAGGTAGAAAATCTTGAGGTACTTGGTTCTTCGTAGATAGATTCTTAATCTAGTTCCTGCATTAACTTCTTAAATTCTTTAATGCCTTTTCCTATAGCCCGTGCTATCTGAGGAAGTTTCTTAGGTCCAAATATGAGAAAGGCTATGACGAAGATTACAATTAGCTCTGACGGTCCTAAGCCAAACATGTCCTTTTGCTCCTTCCAATTTGAAGACTTGCCTCTAGTTAAAACACCCCAGATAAACCGGGGGAAATTGAACCGGATTGACTTCACCGGCCATCTTAGCTCTTCCTTCTTGCAAATGGTCCAATTGTTTAGGTAAGACAAACGGGACCTTACTTCTTCCATCTTTTTTTTCATTATTTGTTGGTTCTTAATGGCCAGAATATTATCGATCTGTTGCATAAGGCTCATAGCTTCTTTGATTCGGGCCTCTATTATTTGTCCCTCCTTTTGCTTTAGTAAACCGTGCTCCACCCTCAGACTATTGAGTTGAAGAGCGGACTCGTAGGTGCAGGTAATCAATTCATCCCGGCTCATCCATTTAGTTTCGTAGTTAAGCATATATTTCCAACTTGGTGCGAGCAGTGCCTGTCGGTGTTCTTCGAGGCTCTTGCAGAACAACTTATAGCCATACTTCTGGGGATGTTCGAAGGCCCGACTCCCTGGGTCCAAGAAGGGAGCCAGAGGAGAAATATGGGGGTGAACTCTACCACTTCCATTTTTACTGTGCTCTTTTAGCAAGGTCTCACAGTACCTGATTGTCTCCTGCACCGACACGGAAGTCTGCCTGGGCAAGCCGATCATAAAAAACAGATCTACCCGCTTACATCCCAGCTCCAAAGCATCATCAATAGTCGTCTCTAAGCTCTTGTTATCATAGACTTTACCAAAGGCCTCCCGAATTTGTTCATCGTGTGTCTCAGGTGAGATCTGGAGATTGAAGTTGACAATGGAGTCAGCTACCATTTCGAGGAAATCCCTTGAGCAAGGTACAAGAAGTTCTATAGCTACGTGATTCTTAATTTCGGTACTCTTGATCTCATCCAGTAGTTCTTCCACGTAGTTGCCACCGGCCTGGCGAATATCTCCTAATATAATAATCGGACCTCTCACATGTTTTGAGACTACACTAATATCCTGGGCTACCAACCTGGGACTCCGATAGGCTGGTAGGCCCCGCCTACAGATATTTTTGTAGGCTTCAGCTGCTCCCCCACAGGTTAGGCAGTTATGTCTACATCCACGCCACGGCAATACGGCCAAAATGGGATATTCGAGCCACCCTTGGAAGGGCAGGTGGCTGGTGAGATCGTTATGTTGAGCAGCTGACCTCAATACGCTCGTATAATCAAAGGAAAGATCGTCCAAATCGCGAGGCACATAGGAAAATTCGTTTACCTGGATGCCACTTCCATCTTCTCGCCAAGTCAAATTAGGGACATCCTTGAGGGGTCCTTTCCGCCGAATTGTCTCAAGAAGCTCTCGAAGTGGTCCTTCCACCGAATCGCCTCGGATCACATAGTCAACCTGAGGATACAACATGAGTTCTTGGTGGTAATATGAAGCCGATAGTCCTCCAAAGATGACAGGAGTTTGCGGATGGTACTTCTTGATAATTTTGGCCAGTTCCAGGCTTCCTTGGGCATGAAGCAGCCAATGTAAGTCTATCCCAAAGACCAAGGGGTTTAGAGACTTAATTAACCTTTCGACATCAAATCGCCTACTTTTCAACATCCTTAGAGCAACATTGATAATGCGCACTGAATATCCCGATCTTTGCAAGTAATCGGCTATGGTCATAAAACCGAGGGGGTACATCTCAAAGATAGGTGTCGAAGGAACTACGTCACTGATAGGCCCATACATGCAGATTCTCTTTCTAAAATCGTACACACTTGGAGGATGGAGTAGAATCAGATCCGCTTTAGGCATGCACTAGCCTCCGGGAAGATAAAAGGGTATCCCTGCCAGTCTTAATAGACTCTATCACACCACTATAGGCTAGCGATATCTCAGTATGAGCAGAGAAACCACATTGGCTACAGGATACCTTGCCACGGCCCTTAATATAGCACCCTTGGGTAATTTTACCATCAGGATCCACACTGGCAATCATCCAAGAATGACACTTCCATTTGTTTTCCTTCAGAGCTTGAAGACAGGAATAGGAGTGGGCTATGGGAAATCCATCTTTTTTCAGCTTAATAAGCTCATCCAGCACGATCTTTCGTTCGTCGAAAGTTAGCAACAGAGAGTTACTCTCCTCGCTATATGGATAGTGGAACTGAAAAGTTAGACCCTTAACCCTATGGGAGAGAAATTCTACCATTTTTGGTATCTCACCCTGATTCACCTTATTGATAGTAGTATGAGAATAGATCTTGGGATGGGTGGATTCGCTAATATTGACCATAATCCCATCAAAACTCTCACCCCTCAGTAGATCGTGAGTTTTCTTTAACCCGTCTATGCTCACCCAGATAATGTCCGAATCAGCCTCCAAAGGGAATGTCCCATTGGTAGTTATTCCTACACTAAAGAAGAGCTTCTTGGCCTCGGCGACAACGTCTCTGATGTCGTAGCCGTTATCTCTCCATAAGAAGGGTTCACCCCCCTCGATAATGACCAATCTCACTCCAAGATCATAAAGACTCTTAAGTGACTTCTTCGCTTGCAAAAAAGAGAGGGAGAGTTTTTCCTTTTTCCAAAAAGGACAATGCCTACATTTGAGATTACAGAGGTGGGTTATCTTCAGCCCTGCCAAGACAGGTCTTTTGATATTTAAAAAACGGCTCCTAACATAACAGGAAAAAAGATATCGATACCACGCAAGCTTCATTATTTTGAGCCAATGCCGGTAGTTTTCTAGCTTTTCTTTTTCTCAGAGTCACTCTTGGTTGTTTCTTCCTCATTGCCACTGATCTCTTTGCTAGCCTTTTTAAACTCCTTAATTGCGGTACCGAGAGATTTTGCTATCTCCGGTATCCTGGTAGCCCCAAAGATCAGAAAGACGATACCAAAGATCACAATTAACTCCCAGATTCCCAATCCACCAAACATATTCTTTCCTCCTTTTTAATATCCTCTTCTTACCACATAGTCAGCAAGTAAACTCAAAGAATCCCTAGTCTCGGACTTCTTGAGGGACTGTAACTGTTCTTTAGAAATACTCCTGTATTCTGCAGCTTTTTCAAGGGCGTACTCTATTCCTCCGTATCGTTTTACCAGGCCCTTCATCTGGCTCACAGAGCTAGAACCTATTCTTTTTGAGTGAAAGGTACGCTCGATCAGGTCTCTATCCTTTTTATTCGCTCTGGCTATGGTGCAAATGAGAGGTAGAGTCAGCTTTCCTTCCAAAAGGTCGCTTCCCAATGATTTTCCGGCTCTTTCTTCGGTGCCAACCAAGTCCAAACAATCATCGATGATTTGGAAAGCGACACCCAAATTGAGTCCATAATTAGCCAAGGAATCTATTTCCTCTGAAGGGGCTTTTCCTATCAAACCCCCCGCTCGGCAACAGAAAGACATTAGAGAAGCGGTCTTCTTTTCCACAACTTCAAGATAATCCTCTTCTCTAAGTGAGGTATCATAGCGCCGTTTTAGCTGTTCCAACTCCCCTACGCATATGGTCTCAATAACTTCCAGCAGCATCTCCAAAATTTGGGGGACTTGCAGACGAGATAGAGTAGAAAAAGCCCGGGAATACCAGTGATCCCCGAGAACCACAGAGATATCGCTACCCCATCTTGAGTTAATGGTTGGCTGGCCCCGCCGCAAATCCGACTTATCCACTATGTCATCGTGAATAAGGGTAGCGGTATGAACCATCTCAACCACTGCCGCCAGAGGGATTACGTTATTGTTCTGACAATTACCCACTCTTGCAGAAAAAAGAAGCAGTGCCGGACGCAGGAGCTTACCGGGAACATTCAGGATGTACTCATTGATGAGATGCACTAATTTGCTACTAGAGAGAAGCTTTCTTCTTAATTCCTCCTCTACCAAATGCAGCTCATCTTTTATGGGAGCATAAATCTGTTCTAGATCCACGTGAATATCCTCGCTATCAGGTATCCAAACGATAACAGCAGCCCCATGGTCAAATGGGTAGTTATCGTACTGGACATGGCTGGTATTAGTCCCTGAGTGTCCGCATAATTGGAGTGGACTATCTTCATAGCTTTCCAGGCTAGAGGAAAAGTAAGTAAGGAAAAAATCACCATCCAGGGAACTATCTTTAACAAAACTGCCAGGATGATAAATAAATAAGCGCCCAACAATAAAGAATAGAATCCCTTACGTGCTCTTTTTCTTCCCACTTTCACAACGAGAGTATTTTTACCCGCTACCTTATCACAAGCATAGTCGGGGAATTCATTAATGTAAAGCACAGCGGCGATCAACAGTCCCACCGGAATGGAGATGAAAAATGCTTCTAGACTCAAACTCTGGGCCTGAACATAATAGGCTCCTGCTACTACTAAGGGTCCGCAATTTAAACCAGCTACAAATTCTCCCCAGCCGCGATATCCTATTCTTATAGGTGAGGCGGTGTAGAGATATCCTGACAGCATCCCGAGGATTCCAATAACTAACACCCACAGCCCCCGGACAAAGGTTAGATATAACCCAATTAAAGCCGCCAATACAAAAAATATCAAAGAGACTTGATAGATCTTTCGCGGGGAAATTAGATTATCCTGAATCACCCGACTGCCTCCACTAAAGGAAGTCGGCTCCCTATTAATATCATCACTCCCCCTGTGGTCGCTCTGGTGATCGAAGTAGTCATTAGCCAGATTTGTGCCAGCATTTACACATATCACCGCTAAGGTAGCTAACAGAAAGTACTGCCAATAAAATACCCCGGTACGATACCAGACGATTGCTGTTCCCAAGAGGCTTGGAACAACCACTGCCTGAAAAAAGGGAGCCCTCATAGCCCTCATCCATAATTTAAATCGGAATTGCTCCCTCATCTTTCAATTTTCAGCGATTAATCTTGCCTTCTTTAGATCATCCTCAGTGTTGACGTTAAAAAAGGCAATACCCTGAGGATCATACCTTTTAATCTCACTGTCTCTAAGATACCTTACCTTCACCTCGTCGAAGAAGGACTGAATCTTTAACTCATTTCTATCCAGTTGTCTCTTAATTGGAGCCAAACAACGCTTGGAATACACAGCATGTAAAGGTTCCACCAATCCATTAAGCTTGGGAGCAATTATATCGTGTTCATTGCTTATCTCGATCATATAAGAGATGAGGTTGGCATTCAGAAATGGTAGGTCACAACTGACTACAAAATTATATTTAGCTTTGGAGACAATAAGGCCAGAATAGATACCACCCAGAGCGCCTTTACCCGGAACAAGATCAGAAACTAATTTCACCCCCAGATGCTCATAACTTTTTTGGATATTAGTCACCACCAGAATTTTCGAGAAAATATTCGATAGTGTCTCAATCTCTCTTTCAATTATGGTTTTTCGCCCGATCTGGAGGAAGGCTTTATCACGAAGCATTCTCCTATTGTTTCCCCCGGATAGGATTATAGCTACCATCTCTTAAACTCCTTCTCTTCCAAAAAGGAAAATATGGGGCTCGGGAGACAAAACCCTCCTTCTCAGCAATAATATCTAACGGCAGAGTAGCTAAGTCTTCAGCAAATAAACTTCTTACTGACTCTGTCTTGCGAGCATCTACGGTCTTAGTGTATCTTTTGCATTTATAGCATACATCAACTCGATAAGCTTCCTCATCTTCGAGGTAGAAATAACGCAAGGATTCTTGATTATCGTTTTCACAAAAGGGACACTCCAGTCTTCTGAACCACCATTCGCTGTGGCACAGTCCACAAAACAGCCGCTTTCTTCCTGTTTCGCTCTCTAATCTGGCCATCAGTGGCTGGGCACCACAAACTGGGCAATATCCTCTTAACCAGGAGGGATTAATGTTCCCTCTCAGTTTTTCGGCGAAGCTGTCCAGGAAGGGAGAAAGACTCTGAACCACTAGAAAAGAAAGGAGCACAAAATCAATATTATTTTCCACAGCAATCTTCTGCAAACTCGATTCGTCTTCCATAAGGCCACAGAGCAGTGTCTCCCATTCTCCCTCCAGATAGATCTTCTTTAAAGGAGTTGAGATTGCTTTTTCCGTCTTACTCTGAATAATTTTCCCAATGTTCTCTAACAGACCACCAAACAAATCTTGATCTAACTGGATATCGTCGGGTTTCAAAAAGGGAAGGCCCTGAGAATTCCGGTGGTGGCCACTTTTGACGTCGAAGTCTCTCAAGTCAACTCTAAAAGCCAGTTTAGCTTCCCTCTGCGCTTTGAGAATATCCTCATAGAACTCAAGCACTTCTTTTAGCTCATCCTTCGCGGCCTTTAAAGCCGTAATTTCATCAAGCACTATCTTATAAAAATCTTCTTTGCTCTTTTCCAATCCCAGATCTACCCTTTTATGATTTTTTCGAGGAAATTTTGGATATGACTGGCTGCCAGTGCCAAGGAGGATCTCTTATCTAGCCTGTCCACTTAGTATATCTGCCCACCTATAAGGATAACATATCTTAAGAAGAAGCTGCCTAGAAGCACTAGAGCCGCAACAACAACCGAGGTTTGAGGCTTCCTAGTTTTTCCCTTGAAGCCGAAAACGAGAGGAACCACCAGACCCAGGCCTATGATTCCAATCCACCAGAGCAGGCCATATCCAGAGCCCAAGATCATTCTCAGAGAAGGTGTGGTAATCCTGAGCAGGACAAAGAGAGCAATCACCACAAGTTGCAAACTTATTACCCTGCTGTTTATCTTTTCCAGTTCAGGAACGAGCGCATCTGTTTTTGTCCTAGCTCTATAGGTCTGACCAAGAGCTAGAATAAAGACTACTGCTGCTATTCCGGTCGCGAGGGCAGACACACTGAAAACAGCCGGCAGAAGGAATGTGTTCCAAAGTGGATTGGAAGTTGCAGCCAAAAGCACACCGGTGTAAACTGCTACCAAGAGCGAGACTACAAGCGTTACCATCCCTACCCCTCGTCTTGCCTTCCTACCCCAGGTAAAAGGCCAGCCGAGGAAAACCAAGGCCGCATAGACCAAGGAAAGAATGATAAAGATCGTCAGAAGCCAAACCCCTGTAGACATCACTGAATTGAGGTTAACCATGAGAACACCGGGTCCCTGCCGAAACAGAAGGTGGGAAAACCTTCCTGGTTGCCCCAAATCAATAATCAAGAGAATTACCCCTATGATAACAGGCCAAGGGGCAAGAGCTGCGCCGGTCCTGGTTATCCTTTCATACCGCCTTTGCCCGAAAAGGTCAGCAGCAGTAGCAAGAAGCAATGCCCCTGCACCCAGTCCCGCTAAAAATAAGTCAAAAGCAACGGGAATACCCCAATTAATATGTTCCATTTCTTACCTCCTATGTTTCAGACTGTTTTCTTGAGGGCCGTTCCTTTCCAAAATATCGCCAGAGACCATAAAGAACAGCTAACCCCGGAATTATCCCGATTGCCCATTTCAGGATAACTTTCTCTATCGGCATGCGGGGTTGTTCGGGAAGACCATAACGTGAGGCTCTCTCGGGCAAGAGATACATTACCCCCAAGCCATCCAACTCCTTCTCTCCATAGAGACGAGGAATTTCACCTGGATTTCCTTGACTCAAAGCTTTTTGTCTTGTCCGAGCTTCTTGCAGCACTTTTTCTCTTTCCCCAAAAGAAATAGCTCCTGTGGGACAGGCCTTGGCACAGGCTGGTTCCAGCCCGTCCAGCACTCGATCCAAACAAAAGGTGCACTTCTTGGCTGTCCCCGTGAGGGGATCAAACTGAGGTATCTGGAAGGGACAGCTCTCTATGCAATATTTGCACCCGGTGCAGATACGCTGGTCAATATAGACAATACCGTCTTCTCGCCTCTTGGCTGCTCCGGTAGGACAAACGGTCACACAGGTAGCGTCAGTACAGTGAAGACACTGTTGCTTACGAAACAACCACCTCGTCCGGCCTTCCTCCGGCTCGATGAAGTTGACGAGGGTCCAAGTCTTGGCCGAGAGTCGAGGTGGATTCTGGTAGGTTCCGGTAAAATGGGTTTTCTCAGTCGGGAGTTGATTCCACTGCTTACAGGCTACCTGGCACCCACGGCAGCCCATACATTTGGAGACATCAACCAACATTGTTTTTCTTGCTATCATTTAGACCACCCCCTTTTCCACATTGCACAGAAATGCCTTGTACTCAGGAATCATGGTATTGGCATCACCGACATGAGGAGTGAGAACATTGGCGCTGTGACCAGTAGCCAATCCCATAAAGCCGTAATGCCAAGGCAGACTAATCTGTTGATAGGTCTTTCCATTCAGTCTGAAAGGCTTGAGTCTGGAGGTTACGCAGGCGATGGCTTGGATTTCGCCTCGGGCGGAAATTATTCTTACCTTATCTCCGTTCCTGATGCCCTTTTCCTGTGCCAAGGTCTTACCTATTTCGACAAACATCTCGGGCATTAGCTCAACCAGCCAGGGCAGATTCCTAGTCAACGGCCCTCCTAGCCAATGCTCGGTCAGACGGAAAGTGCTGGCAATAATGGGGAATTTGTCCGGAGTTCCCACCTTGTCCATTTCGCTTTTCCAGATCTTAATGGCAGGATCGTTCTGAGTATTAGAAAGAAGGTTCTTAACCGGACTTTCAAGCGGCTCATAGTGTTCTGGGAACGGCCCATCAGCCAGTCCCATCCCGAACAAGCGAGCGTGGCCTTCAGGCTTCATGATGAAAGCACCCACATTTTTCTCCGGTGGAGTAGTGGCCCCATAGTCCGGAACATCACCTACCCAGCGACTACCTGTCCACTTGATCACCGGGTGTTCGGGATCCCAGGGTCTTCCTTTAGTATCGCATGAGGCACGGTTGTAGATGATTCTCCGGTTAACGGGCCAGCACCAGGCCCACTCTGAATAGAGACCAATACCGGTAGGATCAGATAGTCCCCGCCGGGCGGCCATGTTTCCTTTTTCAGTGTAGCTCCCACAGTAAAGCCAGTTGCCCGAGGAGGTAGAACCGTCATCTTTTAACTTACCAAAACTGGGAAGAAGCCTGCCAGTGGTTAAGTCATAGCCATTTATTTCTCGAGCTACCATATGAGGATCGGGTTCATCCCCATAATTCCATTCCATATCCAAAATCCCCTCCGGATAAACTCCGCCTTCATAACTATAGAGACCTCGCACTGACCTAAAGATCCTGTCAATGATCCAAAGGTCTCTCTTGGCCTCCCCCGGGGGCTGAACAGCCTGATATCGCCACTGGCTCCAGCGGCCACTGTTGGTAATTGAACCTTCCTTTTCCACCGAGCAGGCGGCGGGAAGCAGAAACACCTCGGTCTTAACCTTAACTGGATCTGCCTCTGGACCCTTCCAGAAGGCAGCCGTCTCGGTCTCCCATAAATCAACAGTCACTAACCAGTCTAGATTCTCCATTGCTTTTCTCTCCATCCTTACATTGGGACCGGCCACGGCGGGATTCTGTCCAAGAGAGATCAGACCCTTTATTTTCCCCTCATACATGGCCTCAAACATGGAGATGTGGGAGTAATTTCCACTGATTTTTGGCAAGCGGTCGTAACAGAAGTCGTTCTCTTTGGTGGCACTGTTTCCGTAGAAGGCCTTAAGCTGACTGATCATAAACTTAGGAGTATTTTTCCAGTAGTTAACGCTCTTAGGGTCGTTCGACTTGGGAGTCCAGTGTTTCAAATAGGTCGCCAAGTCCTTGTCCTCGGCTCTGGGAGTCTTTAGATACCCAGGGAGAATGTGAAAGAGAACGCAGTGATCTGTGGCCCCTTGGACATTGGACCAACCACGCTGAGCATTCACACCGCCCCCAGATACTCCAATATTACCAAGCAGAAGCTGAAGCATGGCATAAGAACGAATCATCTGAGCAGCATTAGTATGCTGGGTAGTGCCCATGGCATACATAATCGTTCCCGCCTTTCCCGGTTGGCCGGTAGCGCAATAGGTCTCGGCAACCTTAAGATAGATATCCTTTGGAGTTCCGGTTATCCGACAAACGGTATCCACATCGTAGCGAGAATAGTGTTTCTTCAACCACTGAAAGACACAATTCGGGTCCTGGAGAGTTTTATCCTCTTTCGGTATACCTTTCTCATCCTTCTGATACTGCCAGGTTGTCTTATCATATTTTCTCTTTTTCGAGTCATAACCCGAGAAGAGTCCATCCTTAAAATCAAACCGCGGATTGACAAGAAAGGGAGCATTAGTGTACTCAACCACATATTCCTTGTTATACAGCTGGTTCTCCAGACAGTAGTTGATGATCCCGCCGATGAAGGCAACGTCTGTTCCTGAATAGGAAAGGAGCATAGATATCGGCTTTGGATGAAGTTCGGGTAAAACGAGGATCGGCACTGATCAATTTTGCTCCTCTTTCCTTAGCTTGGGTTACCCACTTGAAAGAGATGGGGTGGTTCTCAGCCGCGTTGCTACCGATAATGAGGATGCAATCCGAGTTCCTAATGTCAATCCAGTGGTTAGTCATCGCTCCCCTACCAAAAGACTCAGCCAAGGCAGCTACCGTGGAGGAATGACAGAGCCTGGCCTGATGTTCCAAGAAGACGATCCCCAGAGCCCGGGCAAGCTTAACTACCAGATAACATTCCTCATTATCGATGGCAGCGCTCCCCAGCCAAGCAATAGCCTCGGTGCGATTTACCGTCCGGCCCTGTTTGTCTCTAGTTTCAAAAGTCTCATCCCGCGTCTTCTTGATCCGCCTGGCTATCTCCCTGAAGACCCAGTCCCAAGAAACTTCCTCCCAACTGACCTCTCCCGGGGCCCGATACATTGGCTTGGTGAGGCGTCTTTTGTTGTTAACTACTTGATAGAGGGCTCCACCTTTACTACAGAGCGATCCCTCGTTGATGGGATGATCCGGGTCCCCCTCAATATTGATAACCTCACCATTTCTAACCGAGACAATTTGCCCACAACCCACCGCGCAGTAAGGGCAGATGGTAGTCACCTGCTTGGCATAGCGAATCCGGGAGCGAAAAGTCTCTGCCTTTGCTCTAATTGACCGTAGACTAAACAAACCGGTCAAGGCAAGACCGGTGCTCACTCCCGAGACCTTCAAAAAGTCCCTTCTGGTCATCTTCATTTTTGGTTTACCCTCCTTTCCCTTAGTCTATGGGGCTCCTTCTGGCAGCTCTCGAAGCCCTCCGTAAGTAAATACTGGTCCATCCTTACAAACGTATTTACTGCCAATGTTGCACCTTCCGCATTTACCAATTCCACAGCTCATCCGGCGTTCTAAAGAAGTAAAGATTCTCTCTGGACTGAAGCCTAAGTCTAGCAACGGTAGCATGGTGTACTTTAACATGATGGGAGGACCGCAGACCAGAGTAATACCATTTTCAGAACTCGGTGCCAGCTCCTTTAGGACATTCGGTACCAGGCCGACTCGACCTTTCCAGTTCTCATCCCCCCTATCCACAGTGAGATAGACATTAATATCGTCTCTTTCCTGCCACTGTTTCAACTCCGATTTGTAAATGAGTTCACCGGGGTTGCGAGCGCCGTAGAGTAAAGTGATATCTTTAAATCGGGACCTGTTCTTCTCATGAAGTAGGTACCTGATAGTTGACCTCAGGGTAGTAACGGCGAATCCTCCTCCAACAATGAGAATATTTTTGCCGTCCATGGTCTGTAAGGGATAGAAATTGCCATACGGGCCCCTCACTCCTATCTCGGTCCCTTCCTCTAGATTGTGCAGAGCAGTAGTTACCACTCCGGTGGGGTATCGTTTCACGGTAAATTGCAAGTACTCATCATCAAGGGGGGAGGAGGCAATTCCAATAGGACTTTCCCCTGCCCCCAGAACTGAAAGCATAGCAAATTGGCCAGAGGTAAAATCTAAGCTTTTGCGGTCTTCCGGAGTCGAAAAGACTAATTCAAAGGTCTTGATGTCCTTAGCTTCATTTTCGATGACGATTTTTCTAATGGTAGCCGGTTTAGGACGATAAAGGTTGTTCATTTCCTATTTCCTTGATAATCTCTCTTATATCTACATTCACCGGGCAATTTTGGATGCAGCGCCCACACCCGACACAGGCTGTTTGGTCATACTTCTTCACAAAGTAGTTGAACTTGTGCATCACCCTCTGCCTCATTCTCTCGCGGTTTGAAATTCTGGGATTGTGTCCTGAGGCCTCAAGGGTAAAGGCCGGGAACATACAGGAATCCCAGCTTCGGACTCGCTGGCCTCGAGAATCGATCTTTTCATCGAGGAGGGCAAAGCAGTGACAGGTGGGACAAAGATAGGTACAAATGGCGCAGCCAAGGCATCTCTGATGAACCTGATCCCAGAAAGAGGAATCAAAGATCTTATCTAATTTCTCTTCCAGTCCTTCGATCACTACCTTTGATTTAATCTTGAGCTCAGCCTCCTTTTTAATTTTAGCTAACGTTTCTTTGTCGACCTCTTGAGCGTCTTCAAAAGGTCCGTCCCTCCCCATTAAATCTTTTCCGGCCTGGGTCACAGCCTCAACTAAGTACCGATTGTTCCCCAAGTCCACCATCAGCAAATCCAAGCAGGTTTTTTCAAAGGGACCGCCTCCCACCGAGGTACAAAAACAGGTAGTCTGGGGATGAATGCAGGCCATGCCCAGAAGGAGGGTCCCTTTCTGCCTCTCAACATAATACGGGTCTTGGTAATCTTCGCTGTTGAACACCTTGTCAAGCAGAGCCAAGCTCTTAGCGTCACAGGGTCGAATAGCAAAGATAATCCTGGGTTTCTCGAGGCTACTATAGGTTTCCTTTTCTATTTCGCCTCTTCGGAAGGAAAACAATACCTCACTTTGAGGAAAAAATAGATCCTTGGGCGTTTTTTTGGTACTATAAAAATCAAAATAGATTTCCTTGGCCGACTCGATCGGATGGAAGAAGACTAATCTATTCTCTTTCACCGGAGCCCATATTTCATACTCTTTACCCAGATCCTCCAACCATCTACCTAACCTCTCTTTTTTAAT
>JBHIEA010000006.1:0-21813 GCA_046760365.1 bacterium | reverse complement strand
ACAGTTTTTGCAAATCCCTCGGCAAACTTTAGGATAATGTTTCCTATGAATCCATCACATACAACTACATCTACCTTCCCGCTGGTGAGATCCCCGCCTTCTATGTTCCCCACAAAATTCAAAGAAGATTCTTTCATAAGCTTAAAGGCTTGAAGAACCAGATCGTTTCCTTTGTTCTCCTCCTCCCCAATGCTAAGCAGTCCAACCCGAGGAGTTTTTATCCGGAGTATCTTATAGGCATATATACTTCCCATCATAGCAAATTGAAATAGGTGATAAGGTCGACAATCAACATTTGCCCCCACGTCCAAGAGAACCACCTTTTTTCCATTTAAAGTGGGGAAGACCGCGGCCAAACAAGGACGCTTCACCCCCTTCAATTTTCCCAGCTTAAATAAGCTGGCTGTCATTACTGCTCCAGTGTTGCCTGCGCTGACCAGTGCCTCTGCTTTTTTCTGGTTAAGTAAGTTCAAAGCTACCGCTATGGAAGAATTCTTCTTCTCTTTTAAAGAAGCAGTAGCCGAATCGGTCATCTTAACTATCTGGGAAGCATGAACTATAGAAAAGGAAACCTCTTTAAATGGAGACCACCTTGTCTCCTCCTCAATCTTGTTCTTGTCTCCTACCAGAATTATTTTTATCTGAGGCGCCTCTTGTACGGCTCTCATAGCTCCTTCTACTACAATACTGATGCCTCTTTCGGCACCCATAGCGTCAACAGCTATACGCATGACTAGCCGGTCTCTTCTCTTTTTTTCTTCTTTTCCTTCACGATGAATGCCTGTCTACCCTTATAATAACCACATTTTGGGCAAGCAAAGTGAGGCAGTATGGGAGTCTTGCACTGAGGACAGGCTGCAAGAATTGGGGATATGAGCCGGTCTTGTGAGACTCTGCTTCTTTTTCGTGATTTAGAACATCTTTTCTTAGGAACACCCATTTCCCAATCTCAATCTGGCATCAACCACCATAGCTCCTTTTTCCCAAACTACTAAAGGATTAGCCTCTATCTCTAAAATTCCAGGGAAATCGGATACTAGTTGAGAAAATCTTAACAGTGCTTCTTTGACTTCGGCGACATCAGAGGGTGGTTCTTCCCTTACCCCTTTTAGTAATTTGGAGATGACCTTGGTCTCCCTAATCATCTCCTTGGTCATGGAAGGGGTAAGAGGGACGAGCTTGGTGGAGACATCTCTATAAATCTCTACGTATTTTCCTCCCAGCCCAAATTTAATGAGATGCCCGAAAACGGCATCCCAAGAAACTCCTATAATAACTTCTTTTCCTCCTTTAACCATGGGCTGGATAGAAATCCCTCTTATTTTTTGGGCTTGCGCTGATTTTTTTGCTCTTTCCATTAGCTCGTAAAATGATGTTTCTACATCGGCTAATTTTAAGTTTAGTAGAACCCCTCCGGTATCAGATTTATGCAGTATAGCCGGGGATTCGATCTTCATAGCCAGAGATGAATGTAAGCTTCCTGCTACCTCAAGGGCCTCATCTACCTTCCTTACCAGATAGTTCTCCACCGTGGGAATGCCGTAAGCTTTCATTATCTGGAGGGCTCTTTCCCCTCCGATTTCGAGATATCCCTCTTTCACCGATTCATTCAGAATGTGGTCAACTCGGGATTTGTTTACCGGGAAGGTCTTTACTGCTTCCACTGGTCTTCTTAGCCATTCCCCATATCTAAACATCGCCTCAAAGACTCTGACAGCGTCTTCCGGGTCTCCATAATTGGGAACTCCATGATTTTGTAAAATCTTAATGGCATGATTTACCTTCTTCTGACCCATAAAGCAGGTGAGGATGGTCTTTCTAATTTCTGGACAAATCTTTGTTATTATTCTGGCGGTTTTATCTTCATCGGAACCGCTTTGAGGTGTCAATAAAACTATGACTCCATCAGCGTTTCGGTCAAAGGCGGCTTCCTTCAGAGCGATCTCATACCTATCGGATTTAGCATCTCCCAGAATATCTATGGGATTAGCTACTGAACTATCCGGGGGTAGTTTTTCCTTGAGTCTTTCCTTGGTCTGGTCTTCCAGGTTAGCCACCTCCAGGCCGAACTTTTCACAGGCATCGGTAGCCATAATGCCCGCCCCACCCCCATTAGTTATTAGAAGAACTTTCTTCCCTTGAGGAATTGGCTGGGAGGCAAACCCCCGAGCAAGATCAATGGCTTCCCGCAGAGAATCAGCTCTAATTATGCCCGAAGCCTCGAAAGCCACGTCGTAAGCCTCATCCTCTCCGGCTAAAGATCCGGTATGGGAGGAAGCTGCTCGTTTTCCACGATCTGATCGACCAGCCTTTATCATTACCACAGGCTTTCTGGAGGTAACCTCTCTGGCTACTGAGATAAAATCTCTTCCTCTTCCAATTCCTTCCAGGTACCCCAAGATAACATCTGTCTCCGCATCGTCCTTGAGCATAACCAAAAAATCTACCTCATCTAAATCTGCCTTGTTACCCAGACTGATAAACTTGGAAAGACCTATTTCTTCCCCTTCAGCCTTATCGAGAATAGCACAGCCTAGGGCACCTGATTGAGAGAGGAAGGCAATATTTCCCGGTGGAGGACTAGCAGGAGCAAAGGAAGCATTAAGCCCATGATGAGCGTCAATTACGCCTAAAACATTGGGCCCAAGGATACGAATTCCCAGGCTCCTCGAGAGCTTGAGCAGCTCTGATTCAAGCTTAGCTCCTTGCTCGCCTACTTCCTTAAAGCCGGCACTGATTAAAACCACCGAATCGATTGACTTGGCTCCACAATCTTGAATCACCGAGAGAACCCGCCCACTCGGAACAACTACGATAGCTAAATCAATAGGTTGAGGAACCTCAACCAGATTGGGGTAAGCTTTGATTCCCATTATCCTGGTGGTAGAATCAGCCTTAGCATTTATAGGGAAAATTCTGCCCGGGAATTCCCCTTTCAAAAGATTATCCAAGATCCGGTTTCCTAGTTTCATATGCTTGATGGATGCGCCTACCACTGCTACCGAATTAGGCTTAAAAAAATTTTCTAGCAACTTTTCCCCGTTTCAAATATTTACCATACCTTCTTTCTTTGGTCAAGAAGATCTCGGGACTCTTCCCCTCCGTCGCTGTATATCAGCCTTGGATTGTCTCTGCTCGTCTTCTCGTTGCCTGCGGCACCTTGCGGTCCGGGAAAGACGTGAAACTCGTCGCTCTGCTCCTCAGACAACACGTCTTTCTCTTTCCTCAACTCGAAGACTCGTTACGGTAGCTGATCTAAGGCTCCTTTGGGGAAAGTCCCTCGATATGCGTATGAATCGTCTGAACACTCCTACTTTTCTAGTGATATCAAGAATATCACATTTCTATATCCGAGATGAGGTTTCTTTCAGACTTTGAGTTTTTCCAAAAGTTTTTTTCTTACCAAATCGGGGATTAAATCCCTGGTACCTCCACCCAATTTGATGATCTCTTTGATTATGCTGGAGGAAAGGTAGGAGTAACGCTGGTTGGTCATAAGGTAGACAGTTTCAATCTTAGAGTTTAGTTTTCTATTCATTAGGTTCATTTGGAACTCGCGCTCAAAATCAGAAAGAGCCCGCAGGCCCCTGATGATGAAACGGGCTCCCTTTTTTTCAACGTAATGAACAAGTAAGCCTTTAAAACTTTCGACCTCTATTTCTTCAGGGCAACCTTTAAGAACCTCACGGATCAAATTGACCCTCTCTTCTGCCGTAAATAGAAATTCCTTTAAAGGATTATCGTTAACGGCTATAATTATCTTATCAAATAAAGATTTACTCCTTTTCAGAATGTCCAGGTGCCCGTTGGTAATAGGGTCAAAGCTTCCTGGATAAACGGCAATCCTGAGTATAGTAAAAGATTGGTCCATCTCTTATTCTTTTGAGGCAAAATATTCTTCTAAAATCTGTCGGTGATCGAAGGCTAGATCTTGAGGAAGCTCTTCCGGCCTGAAAACTTTTATTTCTTTGGCATCATCTCTAGCTTTCAGTTTTCCTTGAGCTCTGGCAGTGAAAACAGTGGTAATGGTGTGACAGCGTGGATCTCTTTTGGGATTGGAATAGACACGAAACTGCCGTAGCTCCTTTATGTCTAGATTTGTCTCCTCCTTGGTTTCTCGCCGGGCAGCCTCTTCCAAAGATTCTCCATAATTTACAAATCCTCCCGGTAAAGCCCAGCCGGAGGGGGGATTCTTTCTATTTATCAAAACAATTCCTTTGTCCTTCTCCACTATGGTATCCACCGTAGGAACAGGATTACGGAAAGTTCGAAAGGAATCACTTATAATTTCCAGGTGAGAAGAAAATGCAAGATCAGGAAGACGATTTTTAGGAAAAGACTTAACCTCGCTTACTTCCTTTCCGGGAAAGTAACTCCGTGACTGAACCAGTATCTTGTACCCAATGATAATTACTGGCCCCCAGAGTTCTGATTTACTTCTGTATGCCCCTATCAATCCGGCTAGCTGCCCTTTTATTCCTATCTCCTCCTCTATTTCTCTTAGGACTGCTTCTTCCGGTGATTCATCCTCTTCTATGAATCCTCCCGGTAAGGCCCATTTTCCTTTACCAGGATCAATGCCTCTCCTTATCAACAGTATCTTCTCATCGTCTCCGGACAAAACTCCCACTACTACGGGAAGGGGATTCCGATAATGTACCCTGCCGCATTGCTGACAAATCAGCCTGTTGCGACTCTCGATTTCTCTAGCTTCAAGTACCCCTCCACACTCAATACAATATTGCATAGTTTACCTCATAATCAGTTTTTCTTTTAGCTGAAGAAAGGCCTCTTCATTATTTATGCAGCCGGGATCAGGTGCCTTGTAGTCGCCAAAGTAGGCATAGGCTCTGGCTCGGCAGCCTCCACAGGCTGATCTAAATTCACACTCTCCACAATGGCCCTTTAAATCGTCCCTTATCCTTATCGCTGCCAGAATAGGTGAGTGGTTCCACACGTCAATGAATTTTTCCTTCTTAAGATCTCCCACTGGAAGGGGCATATAGACACAAGGAGTCACTATTCCGTCAGGCTGAATGGCACAATAGGCTCTTCCAACCCCACAGCCTCCAATAAATTCGGCTAACATTTTGGCCTTTTTCCCTTTTATGGCGGTATAGTGGGAAGTGGGAGCCAGTTGATCCTCACTATTCATCATACAGACACGAGCATATTGAGGACAGGTGGTCATACAGACTATATCTCCCCTCAGATAATGTTGGTAAAGAACATTTAACATCTGTTCCCGTTGCTGGGGGGTCAGGTCCAGATCGACCATATTTTTTCCTCTTCCCGTGGGAATGAAATTAAAAGCATAGAACTTATCTGCCCCCAAATCCTTGGCCAACTCAATCAAATCCTCTATCTCTTCAATATTTATCTGGGTTATAGTGGCGGCAATCCCCACTTCAAAGTGATCTTGAGCCACAGCGTTTTCGATTCCGCGTACAGCCTTTTCCCAGAACCCGGGGATTCCCCTAAACTCGTCGTGCACCTTTGGTTTAGTGCTATCCAGGCTGATCTCCACGTAATTTACCCCACAATTGGCTATTTTTTGCGCCACCTCTTTGGTAATCAAAGTTCCATTGGTAGCAATGGATACGTAAAGGTTTCTTTGGTGAGTTCGCTGGAGTACTTTCCATATATCCGGATCCATTAGGGGTTCCCCTCCGGAAAAGGCAATAGAGAAAACATCTTCGTTGGCTAGCTGATCCACTATATCCAGACGAGCAGCAAGGTCTAGTTCTTCCTTTAACCTCGTACCCGCCTCCTGGTAGCAGTGTTTACATTTTAGGTTGCAGGCATTAGTGAAGTTCCATACCACTACCGGAGGAGCAGCAAAGATTTGGGGATGACGAAATCCATATCGGGCTACCGATCTCATAGTGAGAGCTATGCCGTGTTGAAACAGAGGATCAGAAAGTTCCTCTTTTATCTTCTCTCGGGTCTGCCCAAAGACGGACCTTCCCAGCTCAAAGAAAAGATAAAAGGGGAAGATCTCAAATTTCCTTCCCCATCCCAAGAGTTTACTATCCGTATAAAGGGAAAATATATCCTCCAGTATGCTTTTTCCTTGTCGGTCTTTTTCGGAGAGAAGCGAAAAAATCTCTCGATTGAGCCGGTTTTTTAGAAAGAATTCTATTAAGTAGCTTAGATCCATAGCCTATTCCTTGCCCGGATCTTTTGCCTTTTTTGCTCCTTTAAATATGTGTCTGTAGGCTAAATTCAAGGTAAGCAGAGGACCGAGATATCTCCATCTTCTCCCCGAGATCATACCGGACAGTCTCCTGAAAATACCAGGAAAGCTATAGATGTGTTGGTAAGCCCAGGTGAATCCCTCCTTTAATTCTTGGGGAGTCATCAGTTTAGGCTTGAAGACTACACTGGCTATATCGTAGTTGGACCAGTCATGGTCGATGATCCTTCCCTCGCGGGAGAGTTTGCTAAACAGCCGGGTACCTGGAAAAGGTGTAAGAATTCCAAATTGCACTGCATCTAGTTTCACTTTTTTTATAAAATCAACTGTCTTTTCAAAGATACTTTTATCATCATTATCAAATCCGAAGATAAAGGCTCCCTCCAGAAAGATGCCAACCCGATGAAATCTCTCAACGGCTTTCTTATAAAAACTTATCTTATTTTGTGGTTTATCTGCTTCTCTTAAGGAGCTAGGAGAAATAGACTCAAAGCCAACAAAAAGACCCTTGCAGCCAGATTTTGCCGCAAGTTCCAAGAGTTCCAGGTCCTGAGCAACGTTGATGGAGGCTTGGCTGGCCCAAACTAACTTATATGGAATTAAGGCTCGGAATAGTTCCTTAGCATATTTCACATTTCCCATGATATTATCATCTACAAAGCCAATAAAACGACTTTGAAGAGACCTGCCTACCAAACTTTTAATCTCAGCAACTACATCTTTTATGGGACGAAAACGGTATCTCTTACCGAAGAACTTGCTTACCGAACAAAAAGAGCAATCAAAAGGACAGCCTCGGCTTACCTGCAGCACCCGGGTGATGATGTATTTATTTTTCTTTAGGAGAGACCTTCGAGGAGGGCAAATTTGGGAAAGATCGACTCGCCGCCCATCTCGATAGAATGGCTGAAGCGCTTCTTTGCCCCCTCTTTTAAAGTCCTCAATTAGTCTGGGCCAGGTGAGCTCCGCCTCCCCTATCACCACGCTATCGGCATGCTGAACAGCTTCTCGAGGTAAAACAGTAGGATGCATCCCCCCTAATACTACCGGGATCCCCTTTTCTCTGAACCTATCTGCTATCTCATAGGCTCGGGGGACAGTAGCAGTCATGGAAGTTATTCCTACCAGGTCCGCTTCTTTGTTAAAATCAATCTCTTCCACATTTTCATCAATTAGCTCTATCTGTACATCAGGAGGGGTCACCGCTGCTACCGCTAAAAGAGACAGTTGAGGAATCTTAAAAACCTTTCCCCTCTCCATTCTCTTTTCTTTAGCCTGAATTTTCCAGGTAGGAGAGATTAAGATTATTTTCATCTTCTTTCCTTATCTTCTATTCAAGGTAGATTTTTTCCTTTGCTCTGAATCTCTACTTCTTCTTTATTTTTCCTTTGGTGATTTTTTATGACCTGGCTTAATTTTACTACGGAAGAATCGTATTCCCCGGCGAGTAGCTTTTCAAACTCTGGTCTAGTAATTTTATCCAGATGGCCGGCATATTTGTCAAGGAATTCTGCAATTTCACCATTAATAATGGTCTCCGCACCTCTGTGAGTTGGATGGGCACCAAATTCTTTAACTACCTCTCTCAGAATCCGGGGTTTGTCTATAATGGCACAGGGGGTTAGCCAATTATCATTCTCCTCTAGTTGCTTCTTTCGGATGGAGAGAAAAAAAGGAGACACAATTGCTTCTCGCAGGCCCTTACCGTGGTTCCATAAATCAAAGATATTATCCACCGCAAAGTGAACAAAGACGCAGGGCTCAATATCTCCTTGGGAATTGATATGGAAATATTTTCTTCCCCCGGCTATACATCCCCCCGTCCAGGGTCCGTCATTCCAGAAGTCTCCCACAAAAATAGGCTTCTTTGATCTCCACTCCCACACCTTCTGACGGAGTCTGGCTCTCTGTTCAGGGGTAGGCATGAGTTCGATTGCCGGTTTTCTCCCGATGGGAATATAGATAAAATACCAACCAAAGGAGATCCGCCGGCCAATAAGATCATCTATAAATTCATCACTGGTAACTATTTGTGCATTTTCTCTGGTTACAGTTACGGAAAATCCCTGCAGGACCCCCGCCTGGTAGAGATTCTCCCTTACCTCTTTTATTTTCTCCCAGACTCCCTTACCTCTTCTCTCCTCGGTCTCCTTTTTAAATCCCTCTAGGCTAATAGCGGGAGCTACATTGCCTAACCCGGCTAATCTTTCTATCCTCTCTTCATCTAACAATGTTCCATTAGTATATACCTGGAAATACATGTCATTGTGTTGTTGAGCTAAGTCTAACAGATCCTTCCCCGTCTCTTTATCCTTGTAATAGAAAGGTTCTCCACCCGAGATGGTCAAAAAATGAATGCCTAGAGCTTTGGCTTCTCTCAAAATCCTATCTAAGCTGGCATAAGATAGGCCCTGTCCTCGGGGATATTCATGAGCATAACATCCGTAACAATTAAGATTGCAGGCGTTGGTGGGGGAAATGACAAAAAACCAGGGAGCCTTAAAGCCCTCTTCTTCCAGCTTTTCTCTTTTCTTAGCCTCCATGACCCAGTCACAGAAAAAATTCTTGGCTAGTCTTTCCCTACTTAGCCTAGACAACCTATCCTGAAGAAGAAGCCTCGAGAGCTCTGCTAAGGGATGTCGTCTCTGAAAAGCCTTGCGCACATTTTCCATGGCTGCCCTGTTAGGGCCGGCAAACTTGTGCAATCCTGTTAATATGAGGTCAAATTCCTCATAGTAATCTTTCTCATTCTGAGTCGTGGCTAACCTGGTTAGATAGTGGTAGATCTCTCGTTCGAGGATTTTTTTCTTTAACTTCGTTGCCAGCGATTCAGCCATCTCCTCCTCCTTTATGGGTGAAATTCATTTTAACAGAGTAAATAACAGAGTCAAGCAGTAACTAAACCTCTTTACTAATTCCTTCCCAGAATACTTGCCAGACTAAAGACCCATCCTGGGAAAGCGAACCTTTTTCCTCCCGGGAAATCCAATAAATGGTGAGACTATGCATCATCCCCACCAGGATAACGGCCAATTTTCTTGAATCCAGGACTTTGATCTCTTGATTTCTAATTCCTTTTTGGATTAGTTGATCGAGAATCTCTATATAGCGCGACTGCTTTTCTATTACCCTTCCCTTCAACCTCTTCTCCATCTCTTCCTTGAGCGACTCAGGAAGAGCCTGCATGATTTTAAAGAAATCCCTATTCTCTTCCAAGAATCTCAAGTGGATTCCTATGGCTAGTTTAATCCTCTGCGATATTAACTCCCCCTTCCTCACTTCCTTTTCAATTTTCTCCAGAAGAATGTCCAACTTATTCTTTATAATGGAGAAAAATAGGTCCCTTTTGTTATCAAAGTGAAGATAGATCGTCCCTTTAGCTAGACCTGCGGCTCTAGCAACTTCCTCCATTGTGGTAGGATAGAACCCCTTCTTGGCGAAAAGTTTTTCCCCTGCTTCTAGAATCTGGGCAGCATGGTTTTTTTGTCTTAGCTTTCTTTTATTCATTAGCTTAACCACCGTCTGTCTCCTTAACCTTTCAGACTTTAAAAAACCTTCGGTTCAGTGTCTGACTGTTCAGTCAAAATTATTATAACAAAAAATGAGTTTAAGTCAAGATAATCGAGGAGAGATTCGGGGAGGATTTGACAGAAGTGCTTAGATAAGCTTTTATCCTTTCTTTCCGGCTAAAATGGTGTAGAGGGTGGGAATAAAAATTAAGGTAAATATCATAGAGACCGAGAGTCCCCCGATCACTGTCCTGGCCATGGGGGCCCAGAGCTCTGCTCCCGGTCCAATACCTAAGGCCATGGGCAGCAGGGCAAAAACAGTGGTCAGAGTAGTCATCATAATTGGACGCACTCTTCTTCTTGCTCCCAGCCGTACAGCCTCAGCCAATGACATCCCTCTGTCCCTGAGAATATTAATGTAACTTATCATTACAATACCATTGTTCACTACAATCCCGGCTAGCATGATCATTCCAATGTAGACAATTATACTGAAGGGGGTCCGGGCAAGAAACAATGCCATAACAACCCCTATCATGGCAAAAGGAATGGAAAACATAATCACCAACGGATGACGTAGAGATTCAAATTGGGAGGCCATAACGATATAAACAAGTACAACCGCGAGCACCAGAGCCAGGGCAAAACTCTGGAAGGACTCCACCATCTGTTCCTGCTCCCCCCCATACTTTAGAGAAAATCCTGCGGGTAGTGTTAAAGAAGATAGCTTTGACCTTATATCTTTATCTATTTCTCCTAAACTCCTTCCACTAACCTGAGCAGAAACATTCACTACTCTCTGTTGGTCTTTCCTTTCGATTTTTACCGGACCACCTACCCGTTGAAGTTTAGCGATACTGTCCAGCGAGATTTGCTCGCCCCAAGGAGAAGTAATGTAAATTTTTTCAACATCAGCGAGACTCTGACGATCTTGGGGTCGAAGTCGCACCAGAATGTCATACTCATCACCACCTTCACGGAAGTGAGATGCCACAGTGCCTTTATTGGCTGTCTGAATCGCATCAGCTACCTGAGAGGTATTTATGCCCAGCGTTGCGGCCAATTCTCTATCTATGGATATCCGAAGCTCGGGTCTACCAATCTCAGAGCTAGTTTCTGGCTCCACTACTCCTTTTATCCCCCCGATTAAATGAGAGATTCTCCGTGCTAGTCTGTCTGCTTCCTTTAAGTCATGACCCTGGACATCTATAGCGATGGGGGCGCCACCAAAAAGCCCTGGAGGACCTTCATCTCCTGGAGTTAAATGTATTTTAGTTAAACCTAGGTCGGCTTTTTCCCATTCAAGAATAGGGCGAAGAGTATCGATGATTTCCGCGGAAGATCTCTTTCTCTCGGCTAGCTCAACCAACTTAACATTTAGGCTGGCATTGTTCGAACCTTCACCCCCGAAACCATGCATCATTCCCCCCCCAGAACCTACCTGAGTGAGTAGGTACTTAAGTTCAGGAACATTTTTCTTAACGATTTCTTCCACTTTTTGGGCTGCCTCGGTGGTTAGGCCTAATCTTGTACCCATAGGGGTTTCCAGACTAAGGTTGATTTGGCCTTGATCGGTCCGGGGCATAAATTCAGATCCGATGCGGGGAAGAAGGAAAAATAAAATAGCTACCAAAATCGAAAGCGAGCCGACGATCACCGTCTTTCTGTGTCCTAAAGCCCAATTTAAGATAGTCCTATAACGCAGCTCCACGTAATCGTTGATCCTCCGGGCAAAAGTTTCCTTTTCTTGTTCTTCTACTTTCTTCAGGGAAAGATATTTAGAGCAAAGCACCGGAATCAATGTTAAGGCGACTATAAGTGAAGCAGAAAGAGAGAATATAACTGTATAGGCAATGTATCTCAAGAAAATTCCTGCTATCCCGGTGGTAAAAAGGAGGGAGACAAAGACGACTAGAGTGGTTAGAGTTGAGGCAAAAATAGCCATTCCTACCTCGTCGGCACCCATAGTGGCTGCTTCTTTCACCGGCTTACCTCGCTCTCGATGCCGAAAAGTATTCTCTAGCACTACGATCGCATTATCGACCATCAATCCTACTCCTAGAGCCAGACCGCCCAAGGTTAAGATGTTCAGAGTGAGCCGTGCCGAATAGAGGAAAATGAAAGTGACCAAAATAGAAAGGGGAAGAGCGGTGAAAATGATGAGAGTGCTGGGGAGGCTGGCCAGAAACAGAAAGATCACGATCAGACAGATTATTCCTCCTAAAATAGCGGTTTGTCTGAGTTGAGCGATAGATTCCTTGATAAACTCGGAGGTATCGAAAATTGTCTCGATATGAACTCCAGAAGGTAGATCGTCTTTTAGTTGCCGCAGTTGCTGGTGAACTGCATTGGCCACTCTTACGGTATTGGTTCCTGATTGTTTCTGGACCTGAATGATAATACCAGGTTTTCCATTAACAAAGACCTCATTACGTTTTTCCTTAAAAGAATCCTCAATCCGAGCTACATCCCGAAGATACACGGGTGTCTGATTCCGGTAGGCTATGACCACGTTCCCTATCTGGTCCACTTTTTGGAATTCCCCCATGGTCCTTACCAGAAACTCGTCAGATCCGCTTTCGAGGAATCCCGCCGGAAGATTGAGATTCTCTGCTCTAATTGTGCGAAGGAGGTGATCCAGGGACAAACCCACCGAGGCTAATCGATTCCGATCTACCAGGATCTGAATCTCTCGTTCTTTACCTCCGGAAACGTTCACCGAAGCCACATTGTCTACCTGTTCCAGTTTGTATTTGATGGTCTCATCCGCAAGGTGTCGCAAAGTAGCTAGCTCGATGTTGCCGGATAGACTCAACACCATAATCGGCATTAAGGAGGGATCGAATTTTATTACCAGGGGTTTGCTGACCTCATCGGGTAGCATTGTTTCGGCAAAGGATATTCTCTCTCGCACATCGTTTGCTGCCTGGTCCATATCGACTCCCCAGTCAAATCTGAGAAGAACTAGAGAACTCCCGTCACGGGAGGTAGAGTCAAGATGCTTTATATTATTAACTGTGGCTGCCCACTTTTCAATGGGTTCGGTGACCATCTTTTCCACGTCGGAGGGACCCGCTCCTCTATAGTCGGTGATCACTGCAATGACTGGAAGGCTAACGTCGGGATAGAGATCGATGGCCAATCTCGGCAGAGAAAATCCTCCCAGCACCAAAACGGCAGTAAACACCATAAAGGTAGTTATAGGCCGTTTAATGGCTATACGGGAAATGCTCATTTTTTGGCTCTGCTCCAAAATAAATATCTATCCTAATCTTCACAGGAACCACCCCATGATGCCCCTGAGGCTTGCTTCTGTTTTGCTCAAGCCGCCATTTGGTGTCTAATATCCTCTTATATGGATCGCACCAAAACCATCGAGCAATCTTTATGATAACTACCTGATAACAACAAGGTCCCCATTGTTGAGATCGGTCTGGCCTGAGATCACTACTTGATCACCTTCTTTGAGTCCCTCTAGGATCTGGACTAGCTGGTCTTTCTCTAGACCAAGGGTAACTTTTTGAAGATGAGCTCGATTGTCCTGGACCACGAAGACCCGTTCTTCCCCTTCTTTTTTAATTACCGCCGTCTTCGGGATGAGGAGCACGTTTTTTTGCTCTCCCAGCAACCTGATCTTGGGGAACATTCCTGGCTTAATAAGATAGTCCGGGTTAGGGATTCTGATGTTCACCTCTATTTTTCTACTTAGAGGGTCCATTACCGGATTTATGTTAATTTCCTTTACCTCATAGCTTTTATTGAGGTAGGTGCCCACCTTTACTTCAACCTTCTGAGTCAACTTCACTTTATTAAGATCCTCATCACTCACATGGGTTAAGAGCTTTACTGTATCTATATCTACAATACTCACCAGAGGCTGAGTAGGACCAACCATTGCCCCCGCATCAACAAAGCGCTTGCTGATGATTCCAGAAATAGGAGCTTTTATAGTGCAATCTTCGAGACGAATCTTAGCCAATCCCAGAGCAACTTCAGCCTGTTCAGCTTGAGCTTGAACACCGGCTATTTTTGCCTCCCAGCTTTTTGCTTTCTTGAGACTTTCCAGGCTCTTTAGCTGGGCTTGAGTCTGTTCTACCTGTGCTTCCACCACCTTGATATCTTCTTCCCTAGCCCCTTTCTTTATTAAGTCCAAATTTGCTTTGGCTGATTCTAGTTGAGCCTGAGCTACTTTGAATTGAAGTTGTGCCCTGTCAAATTGCTGATCGGAGATGGCTCCCTTTTCGTAGTTGTCCCGGGCTCGATTTAGATCTTTCTCCATAGTCTGCGCATTGGCCAGAGCCTGTTGATAAGCTGCATCTGCCCGCTCTATTTCCTCCTCTCGGGCGCCTTTTCTGATCTTGTCAAGGTTTGACTGGGCCATCTTTAGAGCAGCCTGAACCTGTTCTAGGTTACTGAAAAATTCAGTCTGAGCAGTCGCTCTTACCAGGTTCCACTGAGTTTGGGCAGCACTGAAGGCTGCCTCTGCCTGTTTTACTCCTAACAAAAACTCTCTGCTTTCGATTTTGGCTATAGCTTGCCCCTCCTTTACCCTATCACCCAATTTAACCTTTATCTCTTCCAAGGTTCCGCCTACTTTGGGAACTATGGTCACGCTACTTTGAGGACCTACATCTGCCGTGAGGGATAGTTCTTGGCTGATTTCTCCCCTCTTTACCGTGGCAACTTTTACCGGAACCGAAGTCCCCTTCTTCTTTTGAGAATAGGATACCCCGGGAAGACAAAACATCATGACAATTAACATCCCTACAGAAACTATTTTACGGTACATTAAGAACCTCCTTATTTATTTCATTGCTTTCTCTAGCTCTGCCATAGCCACATTGTGATCATATAAAGCTTTGAGATAGCCAAGTCTCGCCCTGGTTAGGGCCAGTTGGGCATCGAGAACTTCCAGATTGGTAATGGCTCCACTTTGGTAACGAACCTCAGCAATGCTCAGAGCCTCCTCTGAGAGCTCGATGTTCTTTTCCTGAGCATAGATTCTTCCCTCAGATGCCTCCAGATCCCAAAAAGCTTTCTTGACTTCCAAGTCTATTCCGGCCTCCAGGTGTTGAAGAGAGAGGTCAATTTGCTTAACCTGAGACCTTCTTTGGGCAACTCTTGCCTGACTTGCCCATCCATCGAAGAAGGGTATAGATAACACCAGATTAAGATTCCACTCCTCTCCCCATTCATTTTCTCCCCCCGAGGGTTTTTGATACTGATAATTCCCCGCCAGGGCTAAAGTGGGTTTATTCTGAACCTCAGCTAGCTTGAGAGCCACCTTTAACGCTTCTTTCTGGAGCCTTAAGCTTTTTAGATCACTTCTCTCCTTCAAAGCTTTATCTATAGCTTCTTCTAAAGTTATTTTCAGCGGTTCGAAGGAGAGGCCACCTTCCAATTTCAGAAATACCGAGGGAAGAGAGAGCAGATTAGCCAGGCTCTCCTGAGATAAACGCAGGTTATTCCTTGCTTGGACCAAATCCGGCTTCAAATTGGCTACCTCCACCCGAGTTCTTAAAAGATCAAATTTCGAAACCACTCCCACTTTAAGGAAACCCTCCACTACGGCTAGGTGTCTTTTAGCCTGATCCAGAGCCTTTTCGGTGACCTCCACATTCTCTTGAGCTAAAAGAACCGCATAAAAAGCCTTTTTAACCTGAAAAGTAATATTATTTTGGGTGTTCTTCAGATCTTCCTGAGCCTTTTGGTAACCAAGATCTGCTTGTTTGTTGGCATAGCCTAGACGACCGGTGGTGTAAAGTGGCTGGCTAAAAGAAAGCTTGGAGAGATAATTGTCCGTTTTGCCCATCCCTACACTGCCATATCCAGGGATACTCATAGAAGGGGGTTCATTTAAGCGAGTATACGTACCACCCAAATTTATGGTAGGAAAATATCCCGCCTTAGCCTCTTTTACCCTTTGTCTTGCTTCTTCGATCTTTTCCTTGGCTACGAGAATCTCCCTGTTGTTAGCCAGGGCTAGTCTTATAGCCTCCTCTAAAGTAAGGGATTTTGCTCTCGCCCAGCCAGGAAAAGAAATCAAGCACAAGAGTGATGACAGAAAAAGTATTCCCCACTTGCCTGTCCGGTGATTGCCCATTCTTCTTAATTCCTCTTTTTCATGAACTCTCACTTTTTCCTTTCTACCACTCCTTAGAGACGTTTCCCCATGAAAAAGTTCTTATCTCACCTTTCCGTAAATTCTACCATGGAGGGTCTTAAATATGTTTAAAAGATCCCTTCTCTCTGGAGAAGTCATTTGGCGTAGGATAGATTCTACGTGTTTCCTTCTCTGCTCCTCAAATCTCCTTATTATCTTTTGCCCCTTGGCTGTCATAGCTACCCTTACCACTCGCCTATCATCTGGGTCAGGCTTTCGAAATACAAATTCTTTTTCTACCAATTTATCCACCGTACGGGTGAGAGTGCTCGGATCCATAGAAATGCTTCTACCTAACTCCGACATGGTGGGCTTTTCCTTTGAAGATAGCTGTTTCAGAACAAAGATCTCAGGAAGGCTTATATCGATGTGGAGAACTTCCTGAGGCTTATCCGTGTGGAAGGCCTTTTCCAGGTCCGGTAGGAGAGCAATCACCTGGTTAACACATTCTTTGATTTCCTCCTTCATCTTAACCCCCTCGCGCCTTACAATATTTGATATACTAAAATTTGTTATAATATAATATTTTCAATTATCAAATTTATTATAATAAAATATTTTCATTTGTCAACCCCCGCGCTCCCGTTTTTAGGTTGGCGAAAGTTTTCTCTAGCCGGGACTTAACACCAGCAAAATACTATCAGCAAGTACTATTAAAATGTCTCAAAAAATTAAGGACCTATGACAAAATGTGGAGTAAGAATAAGATGAGAAGTATTGGAGGAAGCGAGAGGGAAGATTTAGGGGTTAATGTAGGTTTTGTTGGAGGATAGGAGTGGTAAAGTAGTGTTATCGTGCTTTATTTTCTGATTCTCTATTTTTTCTGCTAGGAGAAGAGCCTGAGGATACCCTAGTCCATCAGATATCCTCCGTTGACGTCTAGAATCTCTCCGGTGATGAAACTTGCTTCATCCGAAGCCAGGAAGAGGACAGCGGCCGCCACCTCCTCAGGGCGTCCCAGCCTTCCTAGAGGAATCTGGGCTATGAGCTTTCTTCTCTTCTCATCTGACCACTCACCGCTCATCTCGGTTTCGATAGCATGGGGAGCAACCGCGTTGACACAGATACCATATCCTGCCAGCTCTCTTGCCAGTGATTTGGTGAGTGCGTTTATCCCTCCTTTTGAGGGGCCATAGCTTGGGGCTGAGGCGATATCGCCCACTTTTCCGGCAACAGAGGAAATATTTACTATCTTGCCGCAGCCTTGCCTTTTCATTATCGGAATCACTGCCTTTGAGCAGTTGTAAGTGCCCCGGAGATTCACAGCTATGACTCTATCCCAGTCCTCGTAGGAGTGATCCTCCGTGGAGCCTCTTTTGATAATTCCGGCATTATTAACAAGGATATCTATCCTTCCGAACTTGGAATAGACCTTATCTACCATTTCCTCAACCTCCTTCTCGTTTGAGACATCGGCCCTCACTGAAAGAACCTTTTGCCGTTTCGATTCTGCCTCTCGGACAATCTCCTCTGCCCTCTCAAGATCAACATCATTAATGGCCACTGCTACACCTTCTCGGAGAAACCTCTGAGCGATAGCTTTTCCTATTCCCCTTGCACTTCCTGTTATTATAGCCACCTTATTTTTAAGTCTCATGCTAATGCACCTTTATTTTTGGATTATCCCTTCACGGCCCCCCCGGTGAGTCCCTTTATTAGGTAGTTCTGCAGCAGAAGATACAGGAGTATAGGAGGAACTGCTCCCACAACTGAGCCTGCCATTAGCTGGGGCCATTCTATGCGGAACTGGGTAACCAGACGTGCCAGTCCTAGGGTGACTGTAGCCACTGACTCACTGGTGGTTAGGGCGAGACACCAGAGTAGGTCTCCCCAGGCCAAGAGAAATGCAAAGATTACTGTTGCTACCATTCCAGGGGCAATAGTGGGAAATATGACACTGAAAAAAGCCCTGAGGCGGGAACATCCGTCTACCATGGCAGCCTCATCCAGCTCCACAGGAACAGTATCAATGAAACCCTTCAGCATCCAGGTGCTAAAGGGAAGAGTAATTGTGGTGAAGGCGATAACGAGACCGGTGCGTGTATCGTAGAGCCCTAAGGCAGCTAACATCTTAAAATAAGGGCCAACCAGGAGGACTCCCGGCAGCATCTGTGATGATAGTACAACTCCCATGAGGGAGGTTCTTCCTTTGAAGGAAAATCTGGAGAAACCGTAGCCTGCTAAAAGACCCAAAAAGGTGGAAAAGAGCGCTGTGGATAGCGCTATAATAGTACTGTTGGCAAAATAGAGAGGAAAGTTACCGTAAACGAGTATTCTATCATAGCCTGACAATGTGGGATTTTGAGGTAGGAGGGTGGGCGGAATGGCGTATGACTCCTGAAACGTCTTGAAGGAAGTGGAGAGCATCCACATGAATGGCATCAGATTAAACACGCAAACAAAGCCCAACACCAGCCACGCCAGTGATGTGCCCCTGAAAAGACTCTGTGCTTTAAATCTACTCACTCCCTAGCCCCGGCTACAATTAGTCTAAGGTAAGGAAGACTCACAAGGAGTAAGATAACAGCCATAATAACCGCAATAGAGGATGCATACTCAAAATTGAAAAATCTGAAATACTGCTTATAAACGAGGAGGGAAAAGATTTCTGTGGTATGACCTGGTCCTCCCTGCGTCATGGTATAAACCAGTCCGAATCGCCTGAATTGCCATATAGTGTCTAAGGCTAGAGCAACCACAACGGGACGAATCAGGCTGGGCAGGGTTATGTGCCGGAACTCCTGGATAAGCGAGGCTCCATCAGTTTCAGCCGCTTCGTACAGCTCCTTAGGAATGGCCTGAAGGCCGGCAAGCAGAATTACCATAACAAAGGGGTATCCTCTCCAGACATCTGCCAGAATGATGCTGGGCATGGCTAGATGAGGGGAAGCCAGCCACTCAACGTAAGTATCTGCCAGTCCTACTCTCATTAGCGCATAGTTGATTACACCCTGAGTGGGATTATACATGTACCTCCAGACAAGGCCGGAGATCACATCAGGAACAGTCCAGGGAAGGAGAGCCAGAACTCTGAAAAATCTCCTGGCTTTAATTTCCGAATTCAGAGCGAGGGCCACCGCCATTCCTACCAGGAAGTGAAGCCCAACAGTGCCCCCTACGAAGAAAAAGGAGACCCTGAGACTATTCCAGAAAATAGGGTCGAGGATGAGTTTTTTGTAATTAGCAAGGGTGAAGGTAAGCTCCCTAGACCATATGGGGCTGAAGCTATTTGCCACGGCCATAACAGCAGGAAATCCCAGAACAATGGCAAGCATAGCAAGGCAGGGCAAGACAAACAGATATCCTTGGTGTTCCGTTCGTATCTTTAGAAACATAACTGGTGATCTTCCTCATCCCATTTATTACGGCTCGGGGGAGGAAATATCCTCTCCGGTGTAGCACCATGATATTTCCTCCCCCTCGGTGATTCTCGAACTTGGAGAGACAGGAGATTCGTTGTTGATCCCTATTATTCTAGAATACCATTGATTCGCTTCGATGCATCACTCAACGCCTTATCAATAGATTTTGCTCCGGTGAAGGCCTCCTGGACCGCCGTATTGACAGTCTCGATGATTTCAGTCCACTCCTTGAGCTGAGGAACAAACTTGGCATATGCCAGCTCTCCCGCTATAACCTTGGCGAATTTGTCAAAAAGCAGCTCATTGTATCCACCTATACCCTGGGCTTCGAGACCACCTGACACATCCCTTCTTGAGGAAAGCACTCTAGCATCGCGGAACCATTTCTCCACCATGGGTTTGCTGGTTTGATGCTTTAGGAGCTTCCAGGCTTCTTCAGGGTGCTTGGTGTTCTTACCAATCATCCAGGTACTCAGCCAGGCAGTGGTTCTAAACTCAGGGCTGATTCCTTTTGCCACAGGAACAGAGGATGCCTCAAGCACCTCAGGTGCATTTAGATCGGGATTTAGACCATCAACAATGGGCACAGTCCATCCAGACCCCAGAATCATGGCTACTTCTTGGGTAGCGAGCTGTTCTCTAACGTCTCCTGGGTTCCTGGCAGTCACTCCAGGTGGTATCACTCCGTGTTTTGTGTGAAGTTCCACAAAGAATTTGAAGGCCTGTTTTGCTTCGGGACTGTCGAGGGCAGAGCGCTTATAGTCCGGTGTGAGGTAACTTCCTCCGTGGCTGAAAAGTACAGGAGTGAACCTCAATTCAAATCCTGGACTGATGGCTCCAACAGTTCCAAAGGCCCATCTATCAGCCTTGGTAAGCTTCTTGGCATAGGTCAGGAACTCTTCCCACGTCTTAGGGGGGCTAGCTGGGTCAAGTCCAGCTTCCTTGTACAAGTTCTTGTTCCGGAAGAGCACCATGGCCATAAAATCCTCTGGGAGAGCGTAGTAGCGGCCATCTTTGCGCACAAGTTCTAGTGTCTGGGGGTACCAGGGGTCAAGAAAATCTTTACCGTACCAGCACGGACCCTCTTTTTCAATGAATCCCGTTACATCGTAGAGATAGCCCCTTTCAATAAAGGAGCGCACCGAATAGGCGTGCAGGTGAAATACATCAGGGCCTTTGCCTGCTTCAAGAGCTGTGATATACTTTGTTTCCTTTTCAGCGTAGGAGACATACTCGAGTGTGACCTTGATCTCCGGATTTTCTGCCTCAAACTTTGCTATTCCTTCCTTTAAAGCCTGCTCCCAGTGAGGTTCTGTAAGATGCCAGTCAGAAAAAGTCAACGTTACTTTTTGAGCCCAGGCAGAACTAGCAAGTGCCAAAGCCATGATAATCAAACCGCTCAGAACCAACCTTTTTACTGACATTTTAAACTCCCGTGAAAATAACTATTTTCCCAGCTACATGGATCTTACCTGTTAAAGGTGGATTCCTTTTCTCACCTCCCCCAAGATCTTATTCTTGTAGCTCTTTATCTTTCTCAAAGATTTTTTGCAAGAGAATTTTTCTCTTATAATTCTCGTTTGAAATGGCTTCAACTAACTTTCTGTATTTTTCAACGGAGCCCATCGTAATCTGGTGAATAGGGCAGATCAACTCTTCTCTGATGCCATACCTTTTTATACCTCACTTTTTATAAAGTGTCAAGGCTAGAACATTTTTGACCTAGGCGACCCAAAGGTCAGTGCGACATTTAGGGAGTCAACTCTTAGTTCCACTACCAATTTCATAGAGATATACCCCGAATTCACTATCCACCTTTTTGGGTCTCCAACCATTAAAAGTCCAGTAGTAGGAAACTATGCGGGTTCCAGGCTTAAGTTCGTGACCCAACTTTTTCTTTAGATTGTTGTTGGCCTCTTGGGACAAAAAAAGAGTAACTACCGTCGCCCCCTTTAAATCTCTACGAAAAAAATTCCCCCAGATGATGCCTGTTTTTTGGCTTAACCCCGAAATCATTATCCTCACCCAGGTATAAAGGAATCGGAAAGGATCGGCTTCTATGCCTATAGATTTTGCGCCGTATTTCTTGGCGGCCATGATTATAATCCTTCCATCCCCACATCCCAGATCATAGACGGTGTCATCGGGCTTGACCTCGGCTAAGCTAAGCATTCTTCTCACAGTTGATAAGGGGGTGGGACTCCATCCAGCGCCGATGAAGACGGTCCAGAATTTTGATACCATGAATGCCACAGCCATCAATCCAATAACCAAAAGAATAATCATTTTCTTTTAATCTTTGCTAGTTTTTCAGCTTTTATCTTTTGTCGTATTCCAAGTTCCTTTGTGTCCTCAAGAGGGTGGGGCATCATTATTTCAACCTTGTGTTATCCTATGTTTCCCTCTTGGCTTTGTCAAGAGTACCTCGGGACTGGGCCCCCTCCCTCGCTGTATTAGTATAGCGGGTAGCGTAGAGCGTATGAGTAAATCTGAAAGTGGTAGTCGTTTAGGGTTTTACTATCCGCTAAACGCTATAAGCTCTCTTTAGGGAAAGTCCCTCGATACGCGTATAAATCTTGTAAA